>CAZYCX010000025.1:28701-30267 GCA_964645875.1 uncultured Acidimicrobiaceae bacterium | reverse complement strand
GACACCCGGTTTAGGAAACCGGTGCTCTATCCCCTGAGCTACGAGGGCTTGAACTTGTGAACACCCTGGTCAAGTGGCCTGTTTCCGCTTCTCGTTCAAGTCCAGAACATCCGCAGAATCGGGTTTGGGCCGCGCCCGGGCCGCACCGTAACGAGTATCCATCAAGTCTACGAGGTCCTCGAGGTCGTCGTTATGCGTTGACGGCGGTTCCGCACTCATCAGAATGGGCCTGGTGAGCTCGATCGGCCGCCAAGACATTGCTTCCGTCGTTGCTACTGCGGCCCTGATTGTGACTAGCTGTGCCAGCGGAACGGCCGAAGAACCAGGATGCGACGCCGTGGTCGATGACCTGATCCTGGCGACGCAGGCGTTCCTGGATGTCCTGGGAGACAAGACCTGGGAGGAGGCTCCCTTCATCTCATCTGTGGACATCTGGATATCTGAGTACGCCGACATTCATCTCGAGCGCGCAAGGCTGTTTGTGTCTCTGAGCGACGTTCTGTCGCAGGCGAATCTCGACGCATTGGCCGCCGAGGTCGAGCAGATGGACGGGGTTCAGTCCGTGAAAGTCTCGAACCAAGAGGAGGCGCTCGCAGAAATGCGCCTCCTCTTCGCCGACCAACCCGAGATTCTCGAGCGCATCGAAGACGACCCGGACTCTGTCCCGCCGAACATCCAAGTGGCTGTCGCACCCGACAAATCCACGGAGGTGAGCAGCGTCTTGGAGGCGAGAAGCGAGGTAGTGGGGATCATCGACCATCCGTGGTCCATCGACGACCTCGTCCACGGAGTAGAGCTTCTGAATCTGCCCGAGCCGGCCTTGGATCAACCGATGGCTCAGGCCGCCTCCCTGGGGTGCACCGAAGACGTACTTCTCACCAGGATGCGAGAGCGAAGCGAGGAACTCCACGCCCTAGGGACGGCAGGTGAGTTCTTCATCAGAAGCATCGTCGACGACCAATGAACACCGGGTCACCCTGTTCTCCTACGGAACCGCACATCAATTCGAGACCCTCCGGTATCGGCATCAGTTCCAGGAGCGGGTTGTGTGTCGGTCGGAGCTCGGCGACTGGCTTTCCGGAGCGGGTGATGATGAGCCGCTCAACCTTGGCGGCGCGGTCGACGATGTCGCCGCCATGGTTTCGGTAGTTAGCGGTTCGAGATTTCTGGCATAGGGAGCCTTGTGTCACGCGTGGATCAGGCTGGGGAGGTGATCCCGACGCCGGGATCACCACGCTCCATCCAATATGGGCGACTTCTCTCATGGCCGGGTTCGCGTTTCTGGTGCTGTTGGTGCCGGGCGGATCTGTTCCGGGATCCAATCGTGAAACGCCGCAGCCAGGAGTGCATCGGTGGGACAGAAGGCCCCGATGGGTGAGAGAAACCCAGCCCGCCGCCCACATCTGATACAGGTCGTCGTCTCGCTGCTCCTGAGTTCGACCGGCTGCATCTCTTCTCATCCATCGGCATCGTGGGCCACGATTCTTGAATCACCCGAAGGTCCGGCGTCGACAGCGATCACGCCCCGAGTGGTGGCGGGATGACGACCAGCTTGCCGACGAAATC
>CAZYCX010000025.1:0-28601 GCA_964645875.1 uncultured Acidimicrobiaceae bacterium | reverse complement strand
TCTCGACCATGTCCGGACCACCGTGACCGCTGGTCACGGCTGCGGTCATGAGGTCGGGTAGGTCGTTCATCGAGTGTGGAGCGTATGGAATGGGCAGATCCCAGGTCAAGGTGCCGGAAATTGGTCTATCGGCGTCGAGCCCTATAATTGGTTAGGAATGCTAACTACTGTGGATCTCGCCGATCGACTGCGAGTCTCGGTCGGAAGGCTCGCTCGCCGACTGCGCCAGCAATCCCTCGGTGGCCTCACCCCGTCGCAGTCATCGATACTGGCAACACTCGATCGGCACGGCCCGATGAGCATGTCTGACGTCGCCCAGCAGGAAGCCATCAGCAAACCGTCGGCAACCGGGATCGTGGGACGTCTCATCGACAAGGGGCTGGTGTCCCGAGATGCGGACCCGGACGACGGGCGTTCGACCATCGTCACAATCACTCCCGAAGGGCGTGCCCTACTCGCGTCGAGGCGACGGGAGAGGACTGCCCACCTTGCCCGGTACGTCGAAGCACTGACACCAGACGACCGGGCTGTGCTCGAGCGAGCGGTCGAGCTGTTCGAGAAAATGGTCGACGAGCGTTGACGTCTCCAACCGACCTCGCCAGGCGGACGTTCGCCGCGTTCGCCGTCCACAACTTCCGCCTCTACTTCGGAGGTCAGGTCGTCTCCGTGTCCGGCGCCTGGATGCAGCGTGTCGCCCAGTCCTGGCTGGTGCTGGAGATGACCGGCAGCGGCGCCGCCGTCGGGGCCATCACCGCCGTCCAGTTCCTCCCCATCCTCCTGCTCGCACCGGCCGGCGGCCTGGTCGCCGATCGGCTCGACAAGCGCAAGGTCCTCTACGTCAGCCAGAGCCTCGCCGCTCTCGTCGCCCTCACCCTCGGGTTCCTGGTGCTGGCGGACCTGGTCGAGCTGTGGATGGTGTTCGCCCTTGCCCTCTCCCTGGGGTTGGTCGGCAGCGTCGACAATCCCACTCGCAACTCGTTCGTCATGGAGATGGTGGGCCGCTCCAAGCTGGCCAACGCCGTCGCTCTCAACTCGGTTCTGGTCAATTCGGCACGTGTAGTGGGCCCGGCAGTCGGCGGTCTCCTCATCGTCACCGTCGGCATCGGCTGGTGTTTCGTCCTCAACTCCGCCACCTACCTGGTGTTCATCACCGCGATCCGGCTGATGCGCGACCACGACATCGACCGCTCTGAGCCGGAGACCCGGGAGCGGGGTCAGCTCCGGGGCGCCCTGAGGTATGTCGCCGGACAGCCGGTGTTGAGATCCACCCTGGTCATGAGTGCCGTGATCGGCCTGTTCACCTACGAGTTCGAGGTGGTGCTCCCGCTCCTCGCTCGCTTCACCTTTGGCGGTGATGCCGACACCTTCGGGTCCATGTTCGCCGCCATGGGCGTCGGCGCGGTCATCGGCGGTCTCTACGTGGCCACCCGGGGACGGACCTCACCTCGGGCGATAGTCGCCGCAGCTGGCGCGCTCGGCCTCACCATCGCAGCCACGGCGGTGGCCCCCACGGTGTGGATCGCATACATCGCTCTGGTGATGGTCGGGGTCAGCTCCTCTGCCTTCCTCACGCTCGGCAATTCGATATTGCAATTGGAGGCGTCACCACAGATGCGGGGCCGGGTGGTGGGGATGAGGGCCACCGCCATCCTCGGAGCGCGTCCCATCGGTGCTCCGATCGTCGGTTGGATCGGAGAGTACTTCGGGCCCCGTTTCGCGCTCGGGCTGGGGGCGTTGGCCGCGATCGGTGTCGCCATCTGGGCCCACCGACGAATGCTCGACGGCTAACGGTCCCAGCAGTCGGCCATGTCCAGATCGGGTGGGCGCTCGAGGTCTCCGGACTCATGGGCCATGCGTGCCGCACAGAACTCGGGGGTCAGTTCGTACCGGGAATGACCCTTCCCCGTGACCACCTTCCAGTTGCGTGAGCCGAGGCCGGTGACGACCTGTCCGCCAATGGCGTCGCTGGGACGCCAAAGGTTGACCCAGTTGCCGTCGACCTGTGCATCTGCCGCCTCGACCAGCTCGCCGAGGCCGACCGCGGGGAACAGGGCAGGGTAGAGATCCCCGAGCTGAGACCCGTAAGTGATGAACAACCGCGGAGCAGCGCCCTCCTCACTCAGGCACAGGGCGACCGCGGCGATCAGTGAGCCCTGGGAGTGGGCGGCGAGCACGTCGGGCTTCACTTCGGAGATGACCGTCTGCATCCTCGTCACCGCGTACGGTCCGTAACCGGGCGGGCCCAGTGGGTGGAACCAGCGGGGCCAGAACGACCCGAGGTCCCACAAGATGCCGACCTTGCGTCTCGAGTCCTGGCCGTTGAGCAGCCCCCCGCCGACGGATCGGACGATGAGGACTGCGGGCACCGCCACCATGAGGATCTTGGCCCAACCGAGCAGAGAGGCAGGGTCGAATGGGAGGCCGAAGAGGACGGTGAGATTCTCCGGATCCTCGAGGAGCTCCTCGGGCATCGCGATGTTGGCCTGGCTGCAGCCGGCTTCCGGCCCGCGACAGCTGAGGAGGGCGCCGACCGCCCCGACGGCGGCTCCATAGAGAGCGGCGACCATGAGGATGGGACGGGCGCGAAGTATCCCCCGCCGCAACGACGGGTCCTCCGTCCCGGGTTTGGCGATCGCCATCGCCACCACCAGGGCGATGGCGATCGTGACCACCAACCCCAACATTCCGACGGTGACGAATGCCGCCCCGCCGTCGAAGGTGGCCTGTGTCGAAGTCGACTCGGTGAGATAGATCTCCACCAGCATCGCACCGGTGAGGCCGAGCGTGCCGCCGATGAGCGTTCCGATCGTGAGGAGACCGAGCGACACCCAGCCGCTCTTGAACCTACTGGTCAACAGCTCCCCCAGAAGCCCGGCGCCGGCGGAGACTCCCAACACCAGCGCGACCTCATAGGTGAGCTGATCGGAGACCGATGTCGCTCCAGCGGTGAGAGCCTCCGTCGCCAGTCTGGACAGTGACCAGCCGAGGACTCCCAACCCGAGCAAGGGGGTGGCGGCGGTGATGCCCAGAACCACCCGGTTGGTCGCTGCCGACCCGGCGGTGAACGCGACGAGAACCAACATTCCACCGGCCACCGCGAGGGCGGTGATCCCGAGGGCATCGCCGTCGGTCATCCGAGCGACGACGACGGAGAGAAGAGCCATGCCGAAGGTGAGGTGGATGCGGCGGAGGCGGTGGACTATCGAGTGCACGGTCCACATCGCCGGCCCAACCACATTCCCTTCACCGGCCGGGTCGTCCCAGGCAGGCTCCTTCCTGACCGGGTTCATGGCGTCGACCGTCGGCCAGAAGAGATGCCTCATCCGCTCGACGAAGGTGAGAGGTCTGAAACTCGACTGGGTGGACAGCCAGCCCAGCCCGCCCACCGCCAGGAGACACGCCACGGCGTACATCCAGGCTGCTGCCGTCGGGGACAAACCTGCTGCCAGCGGTATGTCGAGGCTCATGTTGGCGATCTGGCTGAAGAAGATCCCGGTGAGGGAGAGTCCGGCGACCCGGATCCAGATCCGTGACCACACGTTGGGGGACTCGCTCATCCAGCCGGCCACGTTGGCCATGGCGAACGGGGCGAGGAGGATCCAGAAGGCAGACAGCGACGACTTCGAGGTCAGGCTCCCCCAGTGGAATGCCTTGACGTCCCAGCGGTCGCGATTCGGCTCGAACACCTTGGCCAGATCCCACCCCTGGTCGTAGGTGACCGGCTCGGTGTAGAGCATGTCCGCAGGCGGTGTGCCGGAGACGCCATGGACCCGGAGCTCGCTTGGCAGAAGACCCCTTTGCTTCGAGAAAGCCAACCTATCGGATCGAGACCTCAGACGCCCACTACATTCAGGCCAATGGATGAAGAACGCATCGCCCTGTTCATCGACTATGAGAACCTGGCCATCGGGGCACGGGAAGCCCTCGGGGGCATGGAATTCGAGTTCGAGCCGATCGGCAACGCCCTCGCCGAGCGGGGCCGGGTCATCTCTCGAAAGGCATACGCCGACTGGTCGATGTTCTCCGACGCCCGCCAGTCGATGACCCGGAGCCATGTCGAGCTGATCGAGATCCCCCAACGCATGGGGGCCACCCGCAAGAACGCCGCCGACATCAAGATGGCGGTCGACGCCATCGAGCTCGCTTTCGAACGCGACTACGTCACCACCTTCGTGATCTGTACCGGCGACTCCGACTTCACGCCGCTGGTCCACAAACTGCGCGAGCTCAACAAGAAGGTGATCGGTGTCGGGGTCAAGGGGTCGACCTCGAACCTGCTTCCACCGGCGTGCGACGAGTTCCTCTTCTACGACAACCTCGCCGGGGTCGACGCCCGCCGCCCCGACGCAGCCTCACCTGACGAGCCCGACGACGACGACGCCCAGGAGCTCGACTCGCTGGTCACCACCACACTCGGTGGTCTGCTGCGGAGCACCCAGGGTGACGTGCTCGCCTCCTCGCTGAAGCGGGCGATTCTGCGCAAAGACCCCACATTCACCGAGGCCGACTACGGGTTCCGCGCTTTCGGCGAGTTGCTCCGTCACCTTGAATCGGAGGGGGCGATCGAGTTGTCCGAGGGGCCCGGACGCGGCGACCCGATGGTCCAGTTCCCGGCCACGGGATCGGGAGAGCAGGGTGCCTTCGACCTCCTCCACAAGGTGGTCAAAGAGATGAACTCTTCCAACAGCCCGGTAGTCCTCTCGGGTTTGAAGAACCAACTCCGCAAGAGACAGCCCGACTTCAGCGAGAAGAAGTTCGGTTACGGGGGGTTCCTCCAGTTCTGCAAGGCTGCTGCCACCCGGGGGATCATCGAGCTCACCTGGGACGACAGCGTCGGCGACTACACCGTCACTGCCCGCTGAACCATGCGGATCCTCGACGCGGCAGCAACCCGCCAGGCCCTGCCCATGGCCGACGCGGTGGAGGCAATGGAGCATGCGTTCTCCGGCGAGGCAGAGGCTCCACTGCGTACCCTGGTCGGGCCCTCGTTGGTGATGCCGGGCCGTCTCGGCGAGTACATGGCGGTGAAAGTGGTCTCTACGGTGCCCGGGAACCCGGCAGGTCTCGTGGTGGTGTTCGGTGATGACGGGAGCCCACTCGGGGTGGTCGACGGTCCCACCATCACCGCGATCAGGACCGGCGCCGGTTCCGGTCTCGCCACCAGGCTCCTGGCGAGAGATGGCTCGCGGTCCCTGGCCATGCTCGGCGCAGGCGCCATGGCATTCGACCAGATCGAGGCGGTGCGCGCCGTGCGCGACGTCGAGCGAATCTACGTCTGGTCGCGGAGCCTCGACAACGCTCGTGCCATGGCGGAACGGGTCGGCGGCGAGGCGGTCGAGGACGCCGACGAAGCGGTGCGACTCGCCGACATCGTCTCCTGCGCCACTCCGGCGACGGTGCCGCTCTTTGCCGAGGAGTCGGTGAGGTCGGGGACACACATCAATGCGGTGGGGGCGTTCACTCCGGAGATGGCCGAGCTGAGCCCCGAGGTCCTCGAGCGCGCCTACGTGGTGGTCGACGACATCGAGGCCGCCGCGGCCGAGGCGGGCGATCTCATCCAGGCCGGGCGTCCCCCCAACACCACCCTGCGCGATCTACTCGCCGGCACCCACCCCCAGATCGGCGAGGACGTCACCGTTTTCAAGAGTGTCGGGGTGGCGGCCCAGGATGTCGCCGCCGCCGCCCGCGCCCTCGCCAACGCGGACCGTGACGGCATCGGCCTCTCCGTGGCCTGACCACCGTTCTGTGAAGATCTACCGACACTCAGCGTCGGTAAACCCTCACGGAACGGTTCAGGAGGCCTTGCGGGCCCCCCTGATCTCGAGGCCGTCGAGGAGCCGCTGGGAGGCGTTCGCGATCTCGGCGACCGCTCGGTCGAAGACCTCCCGGTTGTGGGCGGCGGGCTTCGAGAAGCCCGAGATCTTCCTCACGAACTGACGAGCGGCGGCCTCGACATCTTCGTCGGGTGCGGGGGTGGCGCCCTCACGGAGCACCTTTATCGAACGACACATGTGGCCAGAACCTACAGATCGCGGCGCCGTATCAACGCGATCTCGTTGGAGACCACGGCGAGACCCAGTGCGGCGATGACGACGATCAGGCCGTCAGCCCGCACCCCGGTCAGGATCGCCGTCAGGAAAACCAGGATCCCCACCACCGATCGGGAGACGTGCAGGCGGACCCGATCCATGAATGCCGCGTGCCGTGCGTCTACCTGGCTGATCGGCTCGGCGGGATCACGGACCAGGATGAGCAGTGCGACGATGCCGGCGACCGCCGCCACCCCCTGGACGATGTTGGGCAGACGCTCGGGGAAGGCTCCGCTCGCGTTGGCGACGACCGTGGTGCCGATGGCGGTCAACGCCGACGCTGCGATGGCCGCCAAGCGGTTGTCGCCGCTGAGGCGATCATCGAGATAGATGGCCAGGGCGATCCCGAACCCGGCAGCCCAGCCCTCGACGCTGAACCCGCTGGCGATACCGAACACCGTCACGCCGGCCAGATCGGTGGGCAGTGGTCGTCGGCCGGTGGTCGACGTGATGATGCGCGCCGCCACCAGAAGGCCGGCGAGGG
The DNA here is from genome assembly GCA_964645875.1 of uncultured Acidimicrobiaceae bacterium. Taxonomy (GTDB): domain Bacteria; phylum Actinomycetota; class Acidimicrobiia; order Spongiisociales; family ZC4RG35; genus JANQRA01. The sequence goes on along the minus strand of CAZYCX010000025.1, from coordinate 22,028 downwards.
CCAGTCCCGAGGTGAGCGGGCCCCCGGTGAGCCCCCACACCGCGGTCACCCCCGCCCCCAGCAAGGCGGTCCAGTCGTGGTCCGGGTCGATCTCGCGTAGCAGGGCCCAGATGAGGAACGCGTAGACCGGTGTCAGGGCGATCTCTCCCGGCTCGCCGCTGAGCCAGAGAACTACGGCGACGCCGGCACTGACCAGGACGATCGCAGCCAGAGCGATATTGGACCAACGACGAAAGTCCATGGGCCTGCCGAGATGCGTTCTGAAGTCCATCTGTAGCCAGATTGTGCCTTCTAGCCTGCCGCAGGTGACGAATCCCCTGGCTAGCATCCGCAGGCTTCCCGCCGTCGGGGCTCTCGCCGAGCGGCAGATGGGCGGGTTTCTCGTCCTGTCCGCGCTCGTGGGTGTGGGTGTGGGTGTGGGAGCCGCGGGACTGGTCCTCGCTCTCGAAGCCATCGGCCATCTGACCGACCGGATCCTCCCCTCCGGCGAGGTCGGTTTCTGGGACCCGTCCCGCCTCTGGATCTTCCTGACCGTCCCGCTCGGGCTCCTGATCGCATGGTGGATCGCCCGGACGTTCGCTCCTGAGGTGGCCGGAGACGGTGTACCCGCCTCGACGGAAGCGCTCATGGTCCGTGGCGGTCACATCAGGGGCAGGGTGGCCCCTCTCAAGCTGCTGGCCACGGCGGCAACCGTCGGCCCCGGAGGTTCGGCCGGTCGTGAGGGTCCCATAGTCCAGATCGGGGCTGCCATCGGGTCGTGGGTGTCGCGCCGCTTCAACCTGGGTGAGGACCAGGTCCGGTCCCTGGTGGCCGCGGGAGCGGGGGCCGGGATCGGAGCGTCCTTCAACGCACCGATCGCGGGGATGCTGTTCGCCCTCGAGGTGATCCTCGTGTCGTTCGCACCGAGGCACATGTCGGCGGTTGTCATCGCCTCGGTCACTGCCGCCATCACGTCACAGTCGATCGTGGGCCCGGAGTTGGCCCTGAATGCGGGGGTCTATGGCCTCCAGGGGTTCTCCGAGCTCTGGCTGTACGGCGTCCTGGCCCTGGTCGTGGTGGCCGTCGGGTTCTTCTTCCTCAAGACCATCGACCGGGTCGAGAGTCTCGCCGATCGTTACGCCGACCGTCTCGGATGGCTGCGTCCGGTCATCGCCGGGATCGTTGTGGCCGGTCTTCTCTTCGTCGAGCCACAACTCTTCGGGACCGGGCAGGAGGTGACCAACGCCCTCCTCCTGGACGAGCGGATCGTGGCTGTCACCGGCACGGGGGGAGAGGTGTGGTGGATCTTGATGCTGCTGGCGCTGGGCAAAGCGGTTGCCACCAGTCTCACCATCTCATCCGGAGGCTCCGGCGGGGCGTTCATGCCCTCTCTCTTCATGGGCGCCGCGGTCGGTGCCGGGTTCGCCCGGTTCGCCGATGGCTTCTGGACAGGGAGCACCGAACTGCAGAGCGGGGCGTTCGCCGTGGTCGGGATGGCCGCCATGTTCGCGGTCGTCGGCCGGGCACCGTTGACGGCGATCCTCATCGTCTTCGAGGTGACCGGAGCCCGGGACTACGGGCTCATCCTCCCGCTCATGCTCGCCGCCACCCTCGGAACCTTCCTCGGGGAGAGGCTCATGAAGGACTCGGTATACACATTGGCCCTGAAGCGCAAGGGGATACGACTCACCCGTACAGGTGAGGTCGACATCCTGGACACCGTCACCGTGGGCTCGGTGATGGCACCGGTCCCGTTCGTGGCCGCGCCCGAGCAGTCGATCATGGAAACGGAGCGAATGCTCACCTTCCACCGCTCCCACGGGGTCCCGGTCGTGGACCGCGACGAATTGGTCGGGATAGTCACGGTGACCGACATCAGCCGCCATGCGGACGACGCCGAAGGGGTCACTGTCAGTCAGGTGATGACTCCGCGCCCGGTCACGGTCGACCCCGACACTCCGGTGTCCCGGGCCCTGGAGCGGATGGCGGCGCTCGGGGTAGGACGGCTACCGGTGGTCTCGTCGGACGACCCTCGGCACCTGGTAGGCATCTTCCGGCGGGAGGAGGCGGTCCACGCCTATCACGAGGCCCTGACCAGCACCACAGACCATCATCTCCATCGTCTCCGTCTCGCTCAGCGAACTCATCCCGATGCCGGCTACTTCGACTTCAGGGTGCCGCTGGGGTCGATCGCCGACGGCCGCAAGGTCCGGGAGGTGGCCTGGCCCGAGGGATCCACCCTGGTGTCGGTCCGCCGCCACCGTGAGGTCCTGGTGCCGGACGGCGATACCACTCTGGAGGCCGGGGACGTGGTGACCGCTTTCGGGACTCCCGCATCCCGGCAGACGATGATCGACCGTCTCAATGCGGGTGCCGAGGAGCCGACAGCCGAGATCCTCCTCGAAGAGATTGCAGCCGAGGCTCCTGATGAGACGGAGACTGATGAATAGACTCGTCTCGTGAGCGAAATGATTGGCGAACAGTGGAAGTAATCATCATCGTCGTGGTTCTCGCCGCGGCCGGGTACGTCGTCTTCAACATGTTCCGGGCGCGGAAGCGCCGGATGGAGGAAGCCGCCCGAGCCGGGAGCACCGCTCCCGCAGCCGGCATCTCGGTGAGTCGGGACTTGTTCGAGGCCGGCTCGGGGCACCATGCGCCGGTGGAGTCGTTCCACGTCGTCGGGGACGAGGCGCGGGTCACCTTCGACGTCCCCCTCGACGAGGACGACGACGATGTTCTCAACGAGTTGCTGATGGACGAGGCCGTGGAGGTGCTCAGGCAGAAGCGGCACACCCTCCCCATAGACGAGGTCCATCACATAGTGGTCTTCGCCGGCCGTGACCAGGTCCGTGAGGTGGGACGCACCAAGCTCCCCTCACCGGGCGAGCTCCCGCCCCCGGCGCTCGATACGGGGTTGAGCTTCACCCAGATCGCCCGAGACCCGTTCGCGGCTCCGTTCGACGACGAGGGCACCGACCATGGTGTCGCCTACGAGACCCGGGCGGACGTCCCAGAAGACGAACTCCCCCCGTTGCGCGAAGACCTGAAGATCCCGAAGGGCCTCGATCGGGGTCTGCGCGCCCTCGGAACCGACCCGGAATCACTGAGCGGGCCCGAGTTCGTGATCGCTCTCCTCAGGATCTTCGGTTATGGCGTGACCGAGCAGGCGTACCCGGGGAGCTACATGGCGATCAAGGACGGGGTCTCCACCTACGTCGCCACCGATGGATACGAGAAGGGCCAATACCCCGAGGTGGACGAGGGTGTCATACGCCGCTTCCTGGCCGACTTCGGCTCGTCGGGGGCAGATCGCGGCATGCTGATATCCGACAAGTACGCCCCCTTCATGATCCACGAGATCGAGGCCAACCAGCCGAAGGTGAGATTCATCACCAGGGAGAGGATCCAGCGCTTCGTCGACTCGATGGCGCTCGGTTAGAGATCGACCCTCGGGAGAAAGCCCGGGGCCGCCGTTATGATGGCTGCCCAAGGAGGATCTTTGTGATCAGAGGACAAGAGTGGCTCATAGTCCTGCTCATCGTGTTGTTGATCTTCGGCGCACGAAAGCTGCCCGAGCTCGCCCGTTCCCTCGGCTCGTCCGCGAAGGAGTTCCGCAAGGGAATCGAGGAGGGGGCCCGGGAAGACGACGAAGAAACCACGACGCACTCCACGGAAACCCCGTCGTCAGATTCGGACAACGTTCCAGATTCTTGAGCGGCTCGCCGCTTGGAACTGAACGCCCGCGGGCTTCGTTTCCCTCGTAGGTCTCCGAGATGGAGTCCATCCCGCTGACCTGGGAAGAGGTGGCCCGTGTCTACGGACGGAAGATCTACAACTTCGCTTACCGGCTCACCGGTAACCCCGACGACGCCCACGACCTCGTCCAAGAAGTCCTCCTCCGGGTCCGGCGCGGGCTGGCGAGCTACCAGCCCGGCAGCTTCGAGGGTTGGTTGTGGCGCATCACCCGCAACGCCTTCCTCGACGACGTGCGTCGCCAGAAGCGACGCCCCACCGCACCCCTCCCCGACGAGGTCGACCGCTGGGAGGTGGCGTCATCGGAATCGGCCGATGCCGAATATGCCCGGATCTCTCTTGGCGACGACATCCAGAAGGCGCTACTCGAACTCCCCGTCGACTTCCGCGAGGCAGTGGTCCTTTGCGATGTGGTCGGTCTGTCCTACGAAGAGATCGCCCAGGCCGTCGCGGTTCCCATCGGGACGGTCCGCAGCCGCATCCATCGGGGCCGGAAAATGCTGAAGGAGCTGTTGTCGTGATCCACCCGACGGAGCTGATCAGCGCCTATCTCGACGGTGAGCTGGGTGGCCGCGAGCTCGCCCAGCTGGTCGATCATCTCGCCGGCTGTGGCAGATGCTCGGTCGAGATGGAGGATTTGCAACGGGTCCGGGCAGCGGTGCGTTCGCTCCCCATCCTGGAGCTGCCGGAAGGGGCCGTGCCGGAGGCGGATCCAGTGGTCGTCCCGATGCACCGGAACAAGGGCGTGTGGGCAGGCGTCGCCGCCGCCGTCGTCGCCACCGTCATCGCCGTGGCCACCCTGGTCGCACCGGACCCCGGGTCGCTGACCATCGAGGAGCTCAACAGCCACTTCGGGGCTCGTGCCAGCCTGGATCCCGCCTTCGGGCCCGCCAAGATCGTCGTCCCCCCGTTCGTCGACCAATGAGATGCCTCCTGGCTCTCGTCGTCGTCTTCACCATGGTCCCGGCCACGGCCGCATCCGGGACCGAGCTGGACGAGCTGTTGAGCAGGGGCCAGGAGGCCACCTACTCGGCGGAGCAAATCATCAACTGCTCCACTCCGGACGGGGATCGGGACGCCCTGGTCCGCATCGACCAGGTCGGCGACGAACTGCGGGTCTCGTCGAGTGTCAGCGACGAAGTCGAGATCGTGGCCGGGGCGGGAGGATGGACCCTCACCCGCGGTGGCGGTCTGGTCGCCGAGGCGGTCGTCGATGCCAGTGACGTCTCCGCCGAAGCCCTCTATGTCGTCGAGGATGAAGGAGCTGTCGACTATCTGGGTCGGGCCGCGATGGCCTACCTGCTCATCCGCGACGGCGCGCCGCGCGCCGAGCTCGTGATCGACGACGAGACCGGCGCCGTCGTCAAGGCGGTCACCCTGACCATCGACAGCGAGGTCTATTGCGAACGGCGGTTCGTGTCGTTGAGCACCGACCCACCCGAGTTCGAGGTCAAGGCGAACGACGCCGAGAAGACCGCACTCATGGCGGTCGAGTCGTCGACGTTGCCTCAGTCCGTGGCCGGCTTCGAGTTGCTCGACCAGTATTTCGACGAAGAAGGGCTCACCTTCGTCTACTACTCCGACGGCTTCTTCTCTTTCGCTCTCTTCGAGACTCCGCAGGCGGTCGCCCTGCCTGACGCCAGGGTCGTCGAGTTCGATTCGGGGGTCTATCAGCGGGCATTCACCGCCGGGCAGGTGGCCTACGTGTGGGAGACCCGTGACGGCGGGGTGGCGCTCGTCGGCGATCTCCCTCCTGACCTCCATGCAGCGGTCCTCGCGGCGATGCCCCACCCGGAGGACCCCGGCTTCCTCCGCCGGTGGTGGCGTTCCCTGTTCGGCTAGCCCCCGTTTCCTCCCCCAGCGAGCGAAGCGAGTGTTGGGGGAGGTGTCGGCGAAGCCGACGGAGGGGGATCAGCCAAGGCCCAATGCCGTCCGGTACTCCTCGAAGTCCCGCGCCTCTCCGAGATGCTCCGACCTCGTCACGGTGGTGATGATCCCGTCCTCGTCGAGAAAGTAGGTGGTCCTCTCGGGATATCCATAGCCCTCGTTGAAGGTCTCATACTTCCGGGAGACCGCCCCGTGCGGCCACCAGTCGGAGAGGATGTCGAAGTCGAACTCCTGCTGCTCACTCCACACCCTGTTGGCATGCAACGTGTTGCAGGTGATGGCCACCACCCGTGTGCCGGCGTCGGCGAACGTCGTGTGCTCGTCCCTGATCTGACAGAGCTCGCCTTCACAGGTCCGGGTGAAGGCGAAGGGGATGAAGACGATGACCGACCTGGAGCCTTTCAGGTCGTCGAGCGTGACCGGCTCACGGTCTTGATTCAGGAGAGTGAAATCGGGGGCGGGTGTTCCAACTACCAGGGTCAACTCACCCTCTCTTTCTTCTCGGGGGTCCGGCGACCAAGCTACTCAGGACCAGCCGTCGAGGAGGACCCGGGCCGCCCACGCCGTGGGGTCGCGGAGCTCGGAGGCGGTGGGCATGCGGGACGGGTCTGCCCACAAGGTGGCGAGGGCGTCGTCTCCGTAGCGACGCTCCACTTCCTGGTTGAAAGCGTCGCCGGCCTGAGTCGCTTCCGGGGGGACGGGGCCGACCCCGATGGGCGGGGTCTCCGTCACCTGCTCCCGCACCCGGTCACGCATCTCGGTGATCGCATCGAAATGGGGGGCCATCTCCCCGACGGCGCGCCGCGCCAACAGCCGTGAGCAGCCGGTGACGACTCCGAGAAACGCCTCCAGCTCGGCTCTCGGGGCCTCGGCCTCCTCACCGCCGATCAGCCCTTCTATACCGCCGGCCTCCTCGATCGCCTTCTCGATCGCGGCCGGGTCGGTGCCCCCGATCATGAGGCCACTGAGCTTGGTGGGGTCGATCTGAGCAGCGGCGGCGTAATCGGCTACCAGGTCGGCGAGACGGTCCCGGACCCAAGGGACCTCGCAAACCGCCCGGAACGCCACTTCGTTGACCACCACCCAGAGCCGTACCTCCCGCGGGTCCACCCCGGGGACTTGGAGCGACTCGATGTTGGGGACGATCAAGGTGACCGGGCCGGTCTGATCGGGAGGGAGGCCGGCGTCGAACCCGGCCGTCACCCACGCCGAGAGACTTCCCACCAGGGAGCCAACCTGGAGCCCGATCATGGCCGGCGCCAGTTGGGCCATCATCGGGGCCGCCTCGCCACCACTCATCGACGCGGCGAATGGCTCCACCAGAGACCCGTACATCTCGAGGTTCTTCTCCGCCCAGGATCTCGGATCGAGCGGCAGCACGTCGACCGCGGTGTGCACCGGGAAGGGCGCCACCTCCTCGAGGTGGAATTCGGTCAAACGCGTCAACTCCCGGAACTCCTCCGCCGCCCACGGCTCCACCGGCTGGCGCTCTCCGGACAGATGACGTGCTACCTCGGCGGCCAGCTTCCAGTTCACCGGCCCCGGCTGGTTGAACAGATCGAACAGCTTGGAGAAGAGGTCGTCGCTCACGGGTTCAACAGTCCCATCGTCACCTCGAGGGTCATCTCGCTATCGCCACGGAGGATACGAACCGGGATGGTGTCTCCCGCCCGCAGACGACGCAAACGGGCGATGAGCCCGTCGATGGTGCGCACCTCTGCGCCGTCGATGGCGACGACCACGTCGTTGAACTGGCCCCCCGCCTCCTCGTAGGCCGACCCTGCCGAGATCTCCTCGATGAGGACGCCGACGGGGAACTCGGCACCGGCGGCGTCGGCCCAAGCGGTGGCGCCCACGATTCCCATCAGGGCATGACGCACCTCGCGGGTTTCGATCAAGTCGTTGGCGACCCCGACGGCGATGTCGACCGGAACCGCGAACCCGATCCCCTCCGGGCCGATGTTCGACACCGCGATGGCGGTGGTTATGCCGATCAGACGGCCGGCGGCATCGACCAGGGCGCCTCCACTGGATCCAGGGGCGATGGGGGCGTCGGTCTGCACCAACCCGTACAGCGTCTCGCCGGCGGTGACCTCGAGAGTGCGGTCGAGAGCACTGACGACCCCGGTGGTCACCGTCGGACCGCCTGCGAGCCCGAGGGGATTTCCCACGGCGACGGCCGGCTCGCCGATGGACAGGCTCTCGGCGCTACCGAGGATGACGGGCGCCATGTCCTGTCGCTCAACTCTCAGGACCCCGATGTCGGTGACCGGGTCCGAACCGATGATCTCGGCGAGGAACCTGGCTCCGTCAGCGAACACCACCGCCACCTCGCCGGCGGCATCGATCACGTGATGGTTGGTGATGATGTAGCCGCTGTCCCCGTAGACCACACCGCTGCCGGCGCCCCCCGCGAGGAAACTGCTGATTTCGATCGCCACCGTCGACGGGATGACGCGGGCGGCAACCGAGGCCACGCTGACCTCGTCGCCGAAAGTCGGAGGCGGCGCGGTGGGGCTGGGCGCGGTGAGGGTCGGCGCTGGTGGGATCGTCGGCGGGGTGGGCTCTTCGAAGACCCCGACGAAACCGAGGATGGCGAAGGTGAGCCCGGTCCCCAGCAGCACCCCGCCCAGGAGCCCGAGAGCGATGGCCCACGGGTCGGCCCGCTTCTCTACTGGCGGCTCGGGCTCAGGTCCCCCGAGGCTCGACGGCCCTTGAGGGAGGGGAGTTGTCATAGGCTTCGAGTCTATGGGTCAAGTCGAACAATCGATCCGGGTGACGGTCGGGGACGAGTTGATAGACGGCGGTGCCCTGATCGCCGAGGTTGGCCGCCCCGATTCCGGGGCGACGGTGCTGTTTCTCGGCACTGTCAGAGACCACTCCGAGGGCAAGGAGGGGGTGACCCACCTGGAATACGAGGTCTTCGCCGAGCGGGTCGAGCCCAAGATCGGCGAGATCGTGGAGGAGGCTTCGGGACGCTGGCCGATACTGAGCGCCGTGGTGGAGCATCGATCGGGCAAAGTCGACCTGGGTCAAGCTTCGGTCGCGGTGGCCGTCGCATGCGCTCACCGATCGGATGCCTTCGAGTCGGCCCGCTACATCATCGATGAGTTGAAGCGGCGCGCGCCGATCTGGAAGAAGGAGTTCTGGCCAGGAGGTGCCGAGTGGAGCCCGGGGAGTTGAGCGCCGCTGGAAATGCGAAATATGCACTCAAATTTATGGGTACATTGGCTGCACCGCGAGGCAGGCTTCTCTAGTCTCCGCGTCTCTGTGAGGAAGGACAATCCATGACGACCCTGGTCGATCGTCCCGAAGTGCCCGCTGTGGACGTCGGTTATCGCACCGTGGCAGCCATGGTGCGCGAGCGAGCCGCCTTGCTCTCCGACAAGGTGGCGATGCGAGAGAAGGACTTCGGGATCTGGCAGGAGATCACGTGGGGGGAGTTCTGGGAGACGATCCTCGACGCCGCTCATGGTCTTCTCTCTCTCGGCCTAGAGGAGGGAGACCGGGTCTCCATCCACTCGGAGGACCGCCCCGAGTGGATCATCCTCGACATGGCCACCGTCGCCATCCGCGGGATCACCGTAGGGCTCTACCCGACCAACCCGGCTGCCGAGGTGGAGTATCTCCTCAACGACTCGGGTGCGCGCATCCATCTGGCCGAGGACCAGGAGCAGGCGGACAAGGTCATGGAGGTCATCGACAGGCTCCCCAAGATCGAGAAGATCATCCATGTGGAGCCGCGCGGGTTCCGCCAGTGGCGTGACGATCAACGATTCGTCTTCTGGGATGACTTCATCGAGATTGGCCGTGCCCACCGTGCGGAGAACCCTGGCGCCGTGGAGCGGATCATGGCGGAGGCCACCGGGGATGACGTCATGACCCTCGTCTACACGTCGGGTACCACGGGTCCGCCCAAGGGGGCGATGCTCACCAACAAGAACGTCACCTACTGCATCGACAACCTGGTGAACGACCCGACGAGGCTGGGCGCCGAGGACCCGGTCGGGCCCGACGACATCCTCCTCACCTATCTGCCCCTGTGCCACGTCGCCGAGCGGATCTTCTCGACGTGGACGATGGCGGCGAACGGCCCGACGCTCAACTTCGCCGAGTCGATCGAAACCGTGCAGCAGAACCTGCGCGAGATCCAGCCCACCGTCTTCTTCTCCGTGCCCCGCATCTGGGAGAAGGTCCACGCCGGAGTCCTGATCCGCTTGAGTGACGCCACGCTGGTGAAGAAGCTGGTGGGCAAGCCGTCGATGGCGGTCGCCCGCTACATCGGCAAGGTCCGCGTCGAGAACGGGGGCGAATTCACCCCAGTGTCGAAGGTCCTCTATTGGATCTTCAACATCCTCTACTTCCGCAGCCTCAAGGAGCGCATCGGGCTTCGTCGCTGTCGCTATGCAGCTTCCGGCGCGGCGGCGATAGCGCCCGAAGTGCTGGAGTTCTTCATGGGTCTCGGGCTTCCCGTCTACGAGCTCTACGGCATGACCGAGAACACGGCGGTCGCCACTACCAACTACCCGGGTCGGGCGAAAGTCGGGACCGTCGGCGAGCCCGTGGTGGAGGGCACTTTGCGTCTCGACCCGGAGACCGGGGAGATTCAAACCAAGCACGACGGCGTGTTCGCCGGCTACTGGAACAAGCCCGAGAAGACCGAGGAGACCTTCACCGAGGACGGTTGGCTCCGCACCGGCGACGTCGGTGAGCTCGTCGATGGCACCCACATCAAGATCGTCGATCGGATGAAGGACATCATCGTCACCTCGGGAGGCAAGAACGTGTCGCCGTCCGAGATCGAGAACTCGTTGAAGGTGTCGCCCTTCATCAAAGAGGCGATGGTCATCGGAGACGGTCGCAAGTACCTCACCGCCCTGCTGGCGGTCGAGTTCGACACGGTTGGCGACTGGGCCACCCGTCGCGGTATCCCCTACACCACCTATCGGGACCTCTCGGAGAAGCCCGAGGTCATCGAGCTGATGCAGAAGGTGGTCGACAGGACGAACGAGAGGTTCGCCAGGGCCGAGAACATCCGCAAGTTCCGGATGATCCCGAAGGAGCTGGACCACGAGGATGGGGAGCTGACCGCGACTCAGAAGCTGAAGCGGGCGGCGATGTCAGAGATGTTTGGGGAACTCATAGAGGACATGTACCGGTCGTGAATCCGACTCTGGTGATTCTCGCCCAAGAGGCGGCCGGTCCCAGCCGATTCTCGGACATGCTCGTCGAGGGTCTCAGTCTCGGGGCCATCTACGCGATGCTGGCGGTGGGGTTCGTCATCATCTTCAAGGCGACCCAGGTGATCAACTTCGCTCACGGTGCCCTGGCTGCCATGGGGGCCTTCTTCGTGGCCAGCTTCGCCACGATCGTCCACATCCCCGGTCGCTGGCTTCCCGACTCACCCCGCTGGGTCACCTGGGTGGGCGCCGTGGTCGTGGCTTTGATCGTCATGGGCGTGATCGGGATGATCCTGGAACGGGTTTTCCTCCGCCCGATGGTGGGCGAGGAGTTGTTCGCTATCGCCATCGTGACCCTCGGGCTCGACATCGTCATCCGCAACATCACCAATGACTTCATCGGCCAGTTCCCCCGGCACATGGGAGACCCTTTCGGGATCTCCGACTTCAATCTGGGCTGGATCCGCATCGCTCATACCGAGGTATTGCAGATCGTGGTGGCCGTGGTGGTGGTGATCCTGATCACCTTGTTCTTCAGGTCGCGTCTCGGCATCGCCATGAGGGCTACCGCCTTCGATCAGGAGGCGGCCCGCGCCCAGGGAATCAACGTCGGGCGGGTCTTCTCCATCTCCTGGGTCATCGGTGCGGTCCTGGCCGCGGTGGCCGGGGTCTTCATCTCGATGTACCCCCGGCGCGCCGCCGGTGTCGACCAGAGCACGGCCTTCATCGCCTTCGCCGCCTTTCCCGCCATCATCGTCGGCGGCCTCGACTCGATCGTTGGGGCCATCGTCGGTGGTCTTCTGGTCGGCTTCGCCCAGGCGGCGGCGACCTACTACGCCAACTTAGACTTCCTCGGCACCGGATTCGCCGGGGTCGTTCCCTGGTTGCTGATGCTGGTCGTGCTCATCGTCAGGCCCTACGGGATCTTCGGGACCGAGGAGATCCGAAGGGTATGAGGACTTCCGAAGGAGTTCGCCGCTGATGCGCCAGCGTCCACTGCTCCACATCTCGTACGAGTCGGATCAGGCGCTGATGAACACCGGGACGAAGAAGGTGATGGTCGGCATCCTGTTGGTGATCCTGGCTCTGATCCCGTTCGGGGTGCTCCCGTTGATCGGATTCCTGGCCGAGACGGCATGGCTGCGACTGCTTTCGACGGTCGCCATCTTCGGTATAGCTGCTCTGGGCCTAAACGTCCTGACGGGTATGGCCGGCCAGGTGTCCCTCGGTCATGCCTTCTTCATGGGTGTGGGTGCCTACACCGCGGCCTGGCTGGGGGCGGCCCCCGGCCCCCTGCTCGGGCTCGGGCTCCCCATGTGGGTCTGGCTTCCGGCGGCAGGTCTGGTGGCAGCGGCGATCGGTGTTACGGTGGGCCCGACCGCAGTGCGGGTCCGAGGCCTCTACCTGGCCTTCGTCACGCTCGGACTGGTCTTCGTCGGTGAGTACGTCTTCCGCAACTGGAACTCCCTGACGGGAGGGTCACAGGCGGGCCGGGACTTCCCCCGGTTCGCTTTCCGGTTCTGGCAGGAGGAGAGCCCTCTGATCGACTTCTCGTCCGCCGGATCCTGGTTCGGCATCGAGCTCTCCGCGCAGGCCAAGACCTACTACTTCCTCTCCGCCCTGCTGATCGTGGCGGTGGTGCTAGTCAAGAATCTGCAGCGGACCCGAGTGGGGCGGGCATTCCAGTCGATCCGGGACCGGGACATCGCCGCGGAGATCATGGGGGTCAACGACTTCAAGTACAAGTTGATCGCATTCGGAGTCTCTTCTTTCTACGCCGGCGTGGCTGGTGCCCTCTATGCCGGTTTCGTGGGGCGAATGATCCCGGAGACCTGGAACCTCCTCCTTTCGGTCCTGATGATCGCCATCATCCTCATCGGTGGTGCCGGTGTCGTCACCGGCACGGTCCTGGGGGCGGTGTTCGTGGTGATCCTGCCCCGGTTCGTGGAGGACTTCACCCACTGGCTGGCCGGGGTGGCCCAAGCGGGCTCGGGGTTGTCGGCAAGGTTCGCCGACGTGATCGTCTCCACAGGTGCGGGTGACTTCGGGTTGATCAACACTCAGGCCGGAACGGCACCCGGGTTGTCCACCGCCCAACTCAACCAGGTCCTGTACGGTTTGTTGATCATCGGGTTTCTCATCTTCGAGCCGCTCGGTTTGTACGGAATATGGCTTCGGATACGCAATTATTGGAAGGGTTGGCCGTTCACCTATTGAGCGGTCCGACAGGGGACGGGCTTCCCGTCTCCACTGAATGAGGAGGAAGGAACATATGAAAGCCAAAACCAAGTGGTTGGCGATCTTTCTGGTGCTCGGAATGGTGGTCGCCGCCTGCGGAGACGGCGCAGGTGACGCGACCACCACCACGGCGGCGGACACGCCGGATACCACCGAACCCGACACGACCGATACGACCCAGCCCCCGGACGACGATGACGACATGGAGCCGGGCGAGATCCTCACCGACGTCGGCGTCGACCTCGACGCCGGTGTGATCCGGGTGGGGCTGCTCTCCGACCTGTCGGGCATCTTCGCCCCGCTGGTCCAGGTGATCGTTGCTGGGCACGAGGTCTACTGGGAGAACGTCAACGCCAGTGGTGGCATCAACGGTCTCGAGGTCGAGTTGGTCACCACGGATACCACCTACGAAGTCCCCGTCCACGTGCAGCGGTATGAGGAGTTGAAAGACCAGGTGGTGGCTTTCGGCCACTCCACCGGCTCACCGCACACGGTGGCCATCAACCAGCAGCTCCAGGATGACGGGATCCTTGCGATCCCGCTGACCTGGTATTCGGGATGGAGCGACCCTGAGATCAACGCCAACCTGATGCATCACGGGATCAACTACTGCATGGAGGCTCACAATCTCATCGGCTTCCTCGAGGAGCAGATGGGTGACGATCTGAACACCATCGCCATCGCCACGTTCCCCGGTGACTACGGGTTGGACGGTGCCCTCGGCGCGGCGGAAGCCGCCGAAGCCGCCGGTCTCGAGGTCGTCTACGACGGTTCGGGCGCGGTGAACCCGGCCGATGAGTCGACGTTCACCGAGGCAGCCAATGCCATCGCCAGCTCCGAAGCAGACATGGTGTACGTGGTCACCAATCCGACCACGTTCGCCTCGATCTTCGGCCAGACGATCGCCCAGGGCTACCAGGGTGTCTGGACGGGAGCCAACCCGAGCTGGAACCCGGCATTGCTCGAGTCTCCGGTCGGCGAGGCGCTCGCTGCTTCCAGCTACTGGTCGTCGTACACCAACGTCTGGACCTCAGACGCCCCTGGCGTGGTCGAGGCCAAGCAGTTGCTGGAAGACAGCGGTCGGTTGGAGCGTCCCAGCTCGGCCTACTTCGAGGGCTTCGTCGAGGCCAGAATGATGCATGCGGCGCTCGAGGCCGCCTATGAGGCCGGCGACATGACCCAGGCCGGTGTGCTCGCCGCGGCCAAGTCGTTGGAGGAAGTGGACTTCAACGGGCTCGCTCCCAACGAGTCCTACGTCGGTGAGCCCAACGACTATGTGCAGAGGACGTCGAACATCTTCCAGCCCGACCTGGAAGGGTTCCTGTCCGGTGAGACCGCTGGTGAGACTGTGGTGGCTCCGAACTACACCTCGGACCTCGCAGCGAACTACGACTTCACGGGCGCCTGCTTCGTCCTGGAGAGCTGAGGAACGGTGAAGTGTGGGGTGACCCGGGATCCGGGTCACCCCACACCGTTCTGTGAACGCATGGCGGGTCCAGGGAGTGTCCTGCGCTCACAGAACGGTGGAAAATGGAAACCGATAGACCGTGTTGAACGTCGAGAACCTCGAGGTCGTCTACAACGACGTCGTCCTGGTGTTGCGCGGGGTCTCCATCGAGGTAGGGAATGACCAGATCGTCGCCTTGCTCGGCGCCAATGGCGCCGGAAAGACCACGACCCTGCGCGCCATCTCCGGGCTGCTCGACATCCACGAGGGCGAGGTGACCAAAGGCTCGATCCACTTCGGCGACCACGATGTCACCCACATCGATCCCGCCAAACGGGTGGCCTTGGGCATCTCCCAGGTGATGGAGGGTCGTCGCATCTTCGCCGAGCTCGATGTGGACGACAACCTCAGGGCCGGCGCCTACATCAATCGGAACCCGGCGGCGGTCAGCGAGGCGCACGACCGGGTGATGACCTTGTTCCCGAGGCTGGCGGAGCGCCGTGGCGCCACTGCGGGGTACCTCTCCGGCGGCGAACAGCAGATGCTGGCCATCGGACGCGCTCTGATGCAGGACCCCAAGCTGCTCGTGCTCGACGAGCCGTCTTTGGGCCTGGCGCCGCTCCTGGTCCAGGAAGTGCGTGACATCATCGTCGAGATCAACAAGCAGGGAACCGCGGTCCTGTTGATCGAGCAGAACGCCACGATGGCGTTGTCGATCGCCCACCACGGCTATGTCATGGAGACCGGGAAGATGGTCATGGACGGGTCGGCCGAGAAGCTGCTCAAGGACGACGACGTCAAGGAGTTCTATCTCGGGTTGGGAGCGGCCGGGGAGAAGAGGTCATTCCGTGACGTCAAGCACTACAAGCGGAGGAAGAGGTGGCTGTCATGAGGCACTTGTTGAGGTTGTCCCCCTCGCCGGCTTCGCCGGCACTCCCCCCAGTCGGCCTCCGGCCTTTCCCCCTCCGCCCCTTCGGGGCACCTCCCCCAACGCTCGCTCTCGCTCGCTGGGGGAGGAAACAGTCGCTTCGCTCCTGGGGGGAGAAGCGGATGGCCAAAGTCGGGCGGCATCGAGAATGAGTGGTCAGCTGTTGCAGAGACGGGCCGAGCGTTATGGGCCCTCGGACTACGACCACCTGCTCGAGGCCCGTGACATCCATCTGCACTTCAAGGGGGTCAAGGCCATCGACGGCGTGTCGTTCCACGTCGACGACGGAGAGCTGTTCGCCATCGTCGGCCCCAACGGAGCCGGCAAGACCTCGATCTTCAACTGCATCAATCAGGTCTACCGACCCCAGCAGGGAGAAATCCTGTGGAAGGGCGAGTCACTGATGGGGCTCAAACCCAACGTCACCGCCGAGCGCGGCATCTCCCGCACCTTCCAGAACATCGCCCTCTACGCCCACATGACCGTGCTGGAGAACATCCTCACCGGGCGTCACATCCGGATGAAGTCGGGATGGCTGGCGGGCTCGTTCTGGCTGGGCAAGGCGCAGAAGGAAGAGATCGAAAACCGGGAGATCGTCGAGTCGATCATCGACTTCCTCGAAATCGAGCAGTGGCGGAAGTACCCGGTGGGGTTGCTTCCCTACGGCATCCAGAAGCGGGTGGAGTTGGGACGCGCCCTGGCGATGGATCCGGAGCTGCTCATGCTCGACGAGCCGGTGGCCGGAATGAACCTGGAGGAGACCGAGGACATGGCCCGGTTCATCCTCGACGTCCAGGACGAGCTGGAGATAGCCATCATCCTCGTCGAGCACGACATGGGGTTGGTGATGGACATCGCCGACCGTGTGTTGGTGGTCGACTTCGGCAAGCAGATCGCTCTCGGGCCGCCGCAGGAGGTCCAGGCCAACCCAAACGTGATCAAGGCCTACCTGGGAGAGGAGCTCGAGACGGCCTAACGCTCCCCGCCGAGGAGCTTCCAGGCTCCGGGCAGCACCAGGCCGGCGGCACCTGCCTTGATCAAGTCACCGAGCAGGAAGGGAACCACCCCTGCCGCGACGGCGCCGCTGACCGACAAGCCGGCGAACATCATCAAGCCACCGACCCCGAACGCGTAGATCACCGCCGAACCGAGCATGAAGGCGGTGAACATCGTGGGGAAGGTTCGGTCCTGACGGTGCTCGGCCATCCAGCCCACCAGGGCTGCGGCGAAGACGAATCCGATGAGGTAGCCACCGGTGGCCCCGGTGAACACCTCGATACCCCCCGAGGCATCGCTGAACACCGGTGCCCCCAGGGCGCCTATCGCCAGGTACAACGTCTGGCCCCCGGAACCGAGCTTCCAACCGAGAGCCGCCCCGGTCAGCAGAACAGCGAAGGTCTGGCCCGTGATCGGAACCGGAGTGAACGGTAGGTGGATTCGCCATTGGGCGGCCAGCGCGGTCAACGTGGCCGCGGCCACGACCAGGAGGATGGAGACCACGCCGGATCGGGGGAGGGCCCGATGGCTGATCACTGCTGAAGTCATTGTCATCTCCTCGAAAGTCGGTTGTCTGAGAATACGTCTGAGACCCGTAACTACGGGTCGTCGTTACGCTCCAATTGCCCCATGAGCGCTGCCGAGGCGAGGAACAAGACTGCGTCGTGGCCCCTGTACCTGATCGGGTCCCTGTTCTTCGCGGGCTTCCTCAGTGTGGTGGCGTGGAACCTCGAGCTCCCCTACCTCGCCTACTCGGTCGGGCCGGTGTCCGACGCCGCCGACACCGTTGTCGCCGAGGAGGTGGAGGTATATCCACCGCAGGGAGAATTGCTCATGCTGACGGTGGTGCAACAGGACGTGAACATCTTCGAAGCGGTCATCGCCGGTTTCGATCCCACCATCGACCTGGTGCGAAAAGAGGCCGTTCGCCGCGAGGGCGAGACCGACGAGGAATACCGCAACCGTGTGCTCCAGCAGATGGACGATTCCAACTATCGCGCCATCGCCGTCGCCCTCGAGTATCTCGGTTACGAGTTGGTGCCCATCGAGGTGGTGATCCTCGACATCGTCGAGGGTGTTCCCGCCGAAGAGGTCCTCGAGCCGGGAGACACGATCATCGCTGTCAACGGGGATCCGGTTCGTGAGCTGGCCGATGTGGTCTCGGCCTTGCAGGGATACGAGGTCGGCGACGCCATCGACCTCACCGTGGAGCGTGATGGTGAGCCGATCGAGCAGGTGGTGGAACTGGCGGAACGGGAAGACGAGCCGGGCACACCGATGATTGGCATCCGGCTGGACCAGCTCACCGAGCCGCCGTTCCCGATCAGCCTCCACGCGGGTGATGTCGGTGGCCCCTCGGCAGGGTTGATGCACACGATCGCCATCATCGACTCCCTGACAGAGGGTGAGCTGACCGGCGGCCGGACCGTGGCCGGCACCGGCACCATCGATCTCGACGGGAACGTGGGCAGCATCGGCGGGATACGTCAGAAGGTGGTGGCGGCCGAAGCGGCCGGCGCCGAGGTCATCCTGGTACCGGAGGGCAACTACGACGCGGCCAGGACTGCACCCCGGGATTCGATCGAGATCGTCCCGGTCGCCACCCTCGACGACGCCATCTCCTTCCTCGAGGGCCTCGCCACCGCATAGACCCGCGACTCTCGCGAACCCTGGGTTCCAGGCCCCGCTGAGCGAAGTCTGGCGCCCTCAGTTCGCCGCATCTGTGCCCGGCGTCTCGGTGACTATTCGCGAAAATGCGGGAAGCTGTCAGTATCTTCTATATCCGATGGCCCCAGACGTGACCCCCGACGCCATTAGAAGCGCCGAGTTTCGCACCACCCTGCGCGGGCTCGACCGTGCCGAGGTCGAGACCTTCCTCGACGCAGTGGCGAGCCGGGTCGAGCGGCTGGAGGGCGACATCGAGAAACTGGTAACCCAACTCGACGAGGCTTCGGGCCCCAACCTCGAAGCGGAGTTCGAGAAGGTGGGCCACGAGGTCTCCTCGATCCTCCAAGCTGCCCGCGAGGGTGCCGAGTCGATGCGGGAGCGGGCGAGCATCGATGCAGCCCGGTGGCGTAGGGAAGCCGCGGAGGAGACCGAGACGCTGCGGAGAGAGGCCGCAGCCGACGCGGAGGCTCTTCGCCGTGACGCGTGGGTGACCGGATCGGAGCTCCTCGACCAGGCCCAGGTCAACGCCGAAGCCATGAGAGCCGCCGCGGAGCGGGACGTGCTCACGGTGATGGGTGAGGCGGAGAGAGAGGCCCACCGGCTCACTTCAGGGGCTCGGCGTGAAGCCGAAGACCTGGTGCGCAACGCCAACATGGCAGCCGAGAAGATCACCGCCGACGCGACCAAGAGACGCGACGAGATCATCGACGGAGCCAACCGGCAGGCAGCAGGAGCGCAGGAGAGGACCAGAGCTCTCGAGAACCGGCGAGACGAGCTGCTCGAAGAGTTGGAGAACGTCAGAGCCACGCTCACCAAGCTCGAGGGCTCGCTGGAGGAGCGGCGCGAGGCCCTGGATCAGACCCAGACCGCCGAGCCGTCGAACGTGAGGGTGGTGCACCCTCCGGCCGATGCGAAGGAACCGTGGGAACTGGGCGAGACGGTGCGGGTTGTCCATCCCGACCAGAGGCCGCGGCGCGACCCGGACACCACCATCGCAGAAGAGATGAGCGACCAGGTCGCCCGCATCCAGCAGTCCGAGTCCGTCCCCGGGCCACAATCCACGCCACGAGACGAGAAGGAACCGGAGCCCGAACTTGTCTCGCAGACCGGGCCGGAGCTCGAGTCCTCTGCCTCGGAGCCGGAGCACCCCACCCCTTCCGCCGAGCCGGAGGACCCCGACGACGTGAAGGCTCTGTTCGCCGCGTTGCGCGGAGGTGCTGACACCGCGCCGGTGGCCGGCACCCCCGAGGATGAGCCGCACGACGAGCCAGCAGGGGAGGACGAGCCCGAGGAGCCGTCGAGTGATGGAGGAACCGATTGGATCGCGGTGCGCGACTCGAAGCTGCTTCCGATAACCAACCGCGCCCTACGGGGGGTCAAGAAGGCGATGACCGAGGTCCAGAACGTGGTTCTCGACAGTCTGCGGACCGACGGCGACTGGAAGCCCGATGAGGCTGCGATCGCAGCTTCGGTCCACGCCGAGCTCGTGGGTGTCTGGACCGAGAGCTTCGCTGCCGGCCATGCCATCGCCGAGGAGATGGCCGGATCGAAGTTGAAGCGACCGAGTACACCAGCGTCGAAGGCGGACGCGGAATTCGCCTCCGACCTCGCCGCAGCGGTGGCCGGCGCATTGAGAGGCGCCGGTGACGGCCCCCGCGAGCGTCAGTCCGCCGCCTCCCGGGTGTTCCGGGTCTGGCGGAGTGACGAGGCGGAGCGGAGGATCAGGGACCTCGCCATCCTCGGTTACGAGACGGGTATCGAAGAGTCGCGACGGGTCAGCACCGGCTGACGTGTCCTCGATCTCGGTGAGCCTTAGAGCCGGTCGGTCTTAGACTCGATCTCCAATGTTCACCAGGGTCCCATCCGACTACTCAGCAGGGCGACGTCGCCCCTGGACGGTGATCGTCGTCGTGGGTCTGGCGATCTACATGCTGCTCACCGCGGCCGGGACCCTCTGGACCGACTTCCTCTGGTTCGACTCGATGGGCTTCACCAGCGTCTGGCTGCGCAACTGGGGTCTGTCCATCATCCTGGGGACCGTTGGCGTGGCGGTCTCTTTCCTGGTGATCTGGGCCGCCCTCAAGTTGGTCGACCGTTTCACGCCACGTTGGGCGCCGTTCGATCTGACCGACGAGGAGGAGCTGGTCGAGCGTTTCCGGGAGTGGGTGGAGCCACGCCTGCGCCAGGTCCGTCTCGCCGTCACCGGTGGCCTCGCTGTGATCATGGGGCTCACCGTTGCCACCTGGCGGGACCAGATGTTCCTGTTCCTCAACTCGAGGCCGTTCGGGGACGCCGACCCGATCTTCGATACCGACATCGGCTTCTATGTGTTCAGGCTTCCATTGTGGGAGAGCCTCGTGGACTGGGTCTTCAATCTCTCGGTGCTGACCACGGTGCTGGTCGCGGTCGCCCTGTATCTCAACGGTGCCATCCGGTTCAACGGGCGCCGGGTGACTACCACGCGGGGGGCGAAGATCTACCTGTCGG
The DNA here is from genome assembly GCA_964645875.1 of uncultured Acidimicrobiaceae bacterium. GTDB lineage: Bacteria > Actinomycetota > Acidimicrobiia > Spongiisociales > ZC4RG35 > JANQRA01. The sequence continues at coordinate 1,465 of CAZYCX010000025.1, read as the reverse complement.
CTCTGTTCGCCGTCGTCGCGCTGATACGGGCGGTCACCTACCGCCTCGATGTATACGAACTGCTGTATGCCGATCGCAACGGCATCTTCTTCGGCCCGGGGTTCACCGACATCAACGCCCGGCTCCCCGCCATTCGGCTCCTCCTCGTCGTCGCCCTCGTCGCCGCAGCCCTGTTCATCTTCAACATCTTCCGCCGTGGCTGGACACTGGCAGCGGTGTCCGTGGCCTCGTGGGTCGTGGTGGCGATCGCGGCCGGGACCATCTACCCGGCGTTCATCCAGAGATTCAGCGTGCTTCCCGATCAAAGGGACAAGGAGACCGAGTTCATCACCCACAACATGGCGGCTACCAAAGAGGCGTGGGTGCTCGACGGAGTCGAGGTGCGCAGTTTCAGCGCCACGCCCAACCTCACCGCGGCGGACATCGAGGACAACCGCATCACCATCGACAACCTCCGCATTTGGAGCACCAGCGTCCTGCCTCGGACCTATCAGAACTTCCAGGAGCTCGAGCCCTACTACACCCTGCAGAACGTCGACACCGACCGCTACATATCCAATGATGGGACGCCGAACCAGGTGATGCTGGCAGTCCGTGAGCTCGATGAGCCCGAGCTGCCGGCGACCGACTGGCAGAACCAGCGTCTCTTCTACACCCACGGCTTTGGGGCGGTGGTGAATCAGGCGAACGTGGTCCAGAACGATGGCCAGCCGGTGTTCCTCCTCCAGGACGTGCCCCCGGTCGCCGCCGAGCCCGTCTTCGAGCTGGAGGAGCCACGCATCTACTTCGGTCAGACCTACGAGACGGGCCGCCCTGTGATCGTCAGGACAGGGAGCATCCCTCAGGAGATCGACATCCCTCTGTCCACAGGGACCGGGTTCAACGAGTACGAGGGCGACGCCGGGGTCGTGCTCGACAACTTCTTCAAGAGGATCGCCTTCGCGTTCCGCTACCGCGACCTGAACCTCCTGATCTCGAATCAGATCAGGCCCGACAGCCGGGTCCTGGTCGAGCGCAACATCATGGGGATCGTCGACCAGGTGGCCCCGTTCCTGTCTGCGGACGCCGACCCCTATCCAGTAATCCTCGATGGCGAGATCAAGTGGGTGCTCGACATGTACACCACCACTTCGTTCTACCCGTATTCCCAGCCCATCGACTCCGTCTCGCGTGATCGGCTAGCTCTCAACTCGAGGCTGGACCTGGGAGTCAACTACGTGAGGAACTCGGTCAAGGCAGTCATCGACGCCAACAACGGCGATGTCAACCTCTATGTATTCGATGCCGAGGATCCAATAGTCAACACCTGGGCGGCCATCCACCCCGAACTGTTCGTGGACGGCTCGACCATGCCGGACCGGCTCGAGAACCACCTTCGCTACCCACAGGACCTGTTCCGGATCCAGAGCAACATCTACCTGCGCTATCACGTCAACGAGGAGAACCAGCTGTTCTCGGGCAATGA
>CAZYCX010000024.1:0-32133 GCA_964645875.1 uncultured Acidimicrobiaceae bacterium | reverse complement strand
AGCGGCCAAGGCCCTCCCACCCCCGCGAACCAGACCAGGCGACTGTGACCCTAGGCTTCGAGGAGAGCCCTGATCTTCCAACCCCCGCCCTCCTTCGCGTCGGCAACTTGCCAATCATATCGCTGAGCGGCGGCTTGTCTTGTGCGGCATGTGCTCCTTGATCACGAGCAGCAACTAGGCCGAGGTCGAGGGTGCGGAGTGGCCACCTACCCCACTTGGACGAGACGACTGCGTGGCGCAGGTGGCGAATGGCCCCCCCTCCGACTGGCGCCGACCCGGGCCGGAACGGACCCTCTCGGTTCCCAATCGACACCCAGGGAGCACCTCCGGAGACGAGTCTCAGCCCCTTCGAGGGTGTCTTGGGAAGTAGGGACACGGTGATTCCGCCATTCGGAGAAGGGCAGGAGCACACGAGATCACCTGATCCCGGACGGTTCCGCCCATATCTGACACCGTCCGAGATCAGACACTTCGTGAGCGGGTCCTAACTCTCGAGAGACCCCCGGACGGAGGCGACGATTGAGGATAAGAGCTCGTCCGGTACCTGGCGCGTGTCAGTCGGTGGTGCCTGCCCAAAATAGGGGTCGTCGAATGTCAACCCCTCCAGGCACGCTGATCCTCGTACCGAGGGATCACATGCAGGTGGACCTGTCGATCAACGTTCATCAAGAACGAGTAGTTGTAGTGGTCAGGCTCGAAGAGGGAATCGAGCGCCGATGTCACGCGCCCGATGTCGCGGTGCAATTGCAGCCACTCATCGTCTTTGAGTTGACGGACGTCGTCGCAGTCTCGGCTAAGGACAAGCATGACCTTGCCCAAGAGATTTTGATTGCGGTTGATCACGATCGTCCATGCTCCTCCTTGCTCGATGACTGTCCCCGGATCCGGAGTGAACGTGGGCATGACGCAAGGCTAGAAAGTGGGACACGAATCGCAGCCCCTCCTCTGAGGCGGCCACCCCGCACCGATCAACAGTTCTCGAGCGATTCCGCCCATATCTGACACCATCCGGGATCGGCACGTCCAGATCGGGCCGCGAAGGATTGTCTAGTCGCCGGGCGGTGTGTATCGCCCACCCCGAATTGGAAGGGGTCTCCCCTGCCTAGCAGCCCACTTCGCCCCGGAAGATCGACAGGGTCGCACGCAACACCAACAGCCCTCCGGATTGTCTAGGGAGGATTCGGGATGACCGCGTAGCGAAGTGAGTTCTTGATCAAGGAACGCTCGAAACCGCTCTCGCTTGTCGACTCGAGGTCCCCGGTAGTGGGATTGAATGTGTGGATGTTGCCTACGTGATGGCCCACGTAGAGGAGGTCTCCGGTAGGTGACGTTTGTGCCGCGTATTCCGACGTGACCTTTGGTCCGGCGTATTGAGCGATTACCTCCAACGTTTCTGGGTCGATGACGAGAAGCCCTGCGAACTCTTCGCTCTCCGTGGTGGTCAGCTCTTCGCCGACCTGACCTGTGGTGGTCTGGCCGCCTCCAATTAGGTAGCCCCCATTCGGTGAAGCGGTGACGAACGCGACACCTGGCTGGGCGCTCTCCTCGATGCTCAATGTGTCGAGATCAATCCTGAGAAGGTCCGATGGAGTGATGGTGTATGTGTGAGTGCCGTCTTCTCGGTCTTCGAAGGTGATGCCGGAGCCGGCGACAAACAGATGCTCTCCCGATATGACTGCTTGGCGTTGAACTGACGGAAGTCCCTTGGCGTCCGCCGTGGGGACCAACCACGAGAGAAGCGCGCCTAATAGGGTCTGGTCGCGAACCAGGGGAACTTCTTCGACTTCGCCTGTCGCCATGCTGACAGTTGTGATCACCTCCTCGTGAGCGTGAACAACCAGTGTCCGGTCTCGCGGTTCATCCCACACGACGGGATGCAGCATGTGATGCACGAACACTCCCTCTGGTGCATCGGCGACGAGTGGAAGATCGTCCAAAATGACATCCGTCACGGCCTCGTTCGTCTGCCAGTCGAAGACCACGATGCGGTAGAGGTCGAAGGCGTCGCCGTTGCGTTCTCTTCCCACGAATCCCAGACGACCGTCTGATAAGACCGTGAGCGAGTACGGGTTGAATTCGCCCTCGTCGAAGCGGGCAGCCTCCCTCAAACCACCTACCTCACGGTCGTAGCCGTAGACGACAAAACCGTCGGCGAAGTTCCAGTCAGCGCTCCTGATTGGTTCGACGACCATCACCTCACCGGACGGTGCGGTGAACATGCCGAGGACGTTCATGTCGCCAACCGGCTGGTCGAATAAGAGCTCCCCGGTCTCTCGGGATGCGACGACGAGACGCCATCGAGCGCCCTCCCAGGACCAGGTAACAAGCGCGATCAAGTCGTCGGTGACGGCCGAGCCTTCGGTCCAGGCTCCAGCTGGGATGGCCGGTCCCACCTGTGCCAGCGAAATCGGATCCATCTCCACGACGGTCGAGGTCGCCCAATCGGGCCACTCTGCGTCCACGGACGTAGTAGTGACCGCGGAGTCGTCAACCTCCTCCAATGTCGACGTGGTGGACTGCACGACCAACGTGGAAGAAGTAACCGATTCTTCAGACGGCTCTGCCGGGTTCTCAGCGCAGGCAGCGACGAGGAAGAGAAAGCTCACCCCCAGCGCCCAACGTCTCAGTGAATCAGGGCTCACCGACCTCATTTCGAGCCTCATCGTTGATCGCGACCCACGACAAGAGGAGCGAACTGCGAACTCCCGGCGTGTCTTCCAATCGAGTCTGTATCCACACCTTATTGAAGAGACATCACGTCACGAATCTCCCCGAGGTTCCCGACTGTTTCATCAAGCCTCCTTTCTCCCGAGTATCTCGAGCGAGACCGCACACATCCGAGACTCGACCGCCGTTGACATGCACCAGACCGGCACTTCCAGCTTGGGCTGGTCAGATTGGGACACTCTGGATGCCGTAGATGTGGGGCTGCTGGCCTCCGGATTGGGTGGGGTCTCGTTTCAGCGCTCGAAGGCTCTCGGCTATTCAGTTGGATGCAGCCTCGAAGAGCTCCACGACGTTGCCGGAAGGGTCTTCCACCAAGATCTGACGACCGCCCCTGCCTTCGACCAAGTCACCTCGAAATGAGGCCCCCGCAGCCTGGAGATCAGCGACCAATGCGTCGAGATCGTCGGTTTGTATCTGGAACCGGTTCCAGCCTCCCGGTTGGGGATCCCCGCCAGCACGGCCGGCTCCACCCGCTCCAGGAGCGTTCAAGAGCAGAACCAGATCACCCCGACTCAGACGGGCGAACCCCGGGGCCGGTCGCATGTCCACCTCGAACCCCAGCCAACCACGATAGAACTCGATCGCTGCATCGACGTCATCGACGATGTACCGGACGCTCACCGCCATGAGAAGCACTCCTCGTCCGCAACTCCGTTTACGACGTCCACGGAGGAAATCGGACTCAAACGTTTCATAACTTCTATGATACGCCAGCGTTTCATAGACTGTCAAGAATGGACCCTCGAATCGAGCGAACCCGGAAGACAGTTCACCACGCCACCCTTTCGGTGTTAGGGCGGGTGGGCTATGCCGCCTTCACCATCGAAGGCGTAGCCAGAGAAGCACGAGTGGCCAAGAGCACCATCTACCGTCACTGGCCAACCAAGTTGGCGCTCATCTCCGACAGCCTCGAGATCCTCAACCAACAACCCCGCCCCGACATCGACGCAGCAACCATCCGCGAACAAGTCCGGCATCTGATCGGACACCTCGCCCAGGTGTTCGACGATTCGTTACTCTCCGCCTGCATTCCAGCCCTCATCGAAGCAGCCGAACACAACCCCGAAGTAGCCGAATTTCTCCACACCTACAGCGCCCGACGCCGCCAGAATCTCGTCGACACGATCCAGCGGGGCATCGACTCCGGCGAGCTCTCCCAACACCTCGACGCAGAGCTCACCGCTCTGGCACTGAGCGGACCGATCATCTACAACCGGACTATGAGCCCAGAAGCCATGACCAGCCGCCAAGCGAGCCAACTCGTGGACATGATTCTCGGCCAGACCGGTCGGTAAACAAGACGTACGCTGGTTGACTGGTCGTTGTGATCGGCGACCCGAACGAACTCGCTGCGGCCATTGAGGGAACCGTTCTTGGTGGACGACCCGTCGAGGTCTTCGACATTCCACGGCATGACATGGAGGCATTCGCGGTCGCCATCGCGCCAGACGAGGTTGTTGCCGGGTGGACTGCGGCTCGCGGGCTGCTCGAAGTATCTGGGCGATGGCCGGTCGCGACCGCTTCGTGGAATCTAGGTCCAGTCGACCCAGAAGAGTTGTTCAGCCGCGTTCCGTTCGAAACCGCCTCGCTACACGACCCGGCCCCGCTGGCGGTGATTGCCCGTGCCGAGGCAATCGACGTCCCGGAACACATTGCCGAGCGGCTCGGTGTGTTGAGGGAGGACGACCCCGTCGACGAGTGGATCGACCACGAGGTAGGCGAGACCTACGCCAAGTTCGGGGTGGCTCCCACTGTTGAGCAGGTACGGCATGCGGTCGCCGATGAAGGGTTGCAGGGCAGGGTCGACCTCGATCGGTGGCTCTTCGACTGGGAGCTCGCCAACGTCGAGCAACCCATCTCGCTGCAACCGCCTGACCTCTGGTATCAGGAGTGGTACCAACCCTCAGGACAGCAGTCGGCCATCGTGTTTCTCCCGACACCACGCCCGTGGGAGACTCTCGCATTCATGAGTTGGTGGGCGAGTGAACTCGCCGGTGGGAACGAGCCCCTGGTCGCCGTTCTCCACGACTGGTACAACCGGTTCGGCGCCGAGCTGGTTGCGCACTGGGGGACGATGCTACAGATCGTTGCCTCCCGTCGACCCTGCGATCCTGAGGCGGCATGGTACCTCGCGCTCGAACACGAAATGATCGCTCCCTACACCTTGCACCAACTTCCGGTCCGAGAACATGCCCGGACCCTCCTCCAATCGGACCGCTGGCTACTACACGAACGTCCCTGATTCGATCCGCCCAGATCACCAAACTTCGGAGAGAAACGCCCCATATCAGGGCCGTCCGAGATCGGCATCCCCATGCGTGTGGTCAAGGGTGCGGGCTGGAGAGCCCGGTCTCGCCGTTCGCGTTGGGCAGACGCGCGATATGAGCTGGCCGACTCCTGGGTTCACCTCGGTGGGCTGGAACCCTCGATTGATGTTGGGGTCGTTCGCAACGCGATCCTCGTCCGCATCACGCAGTGGTTCTTGCCTTTGGGACGTTCGCACTCGAAGCCGGCCTCTTCGAAGAGGCTTCGGGTGGCGTTGTAGAGGAACGAGGCCGAGATCTTCTTTCTCTGGGTGTCTTGCGGGTACCCCTCTACGAGGCCACCACCCCCCTCCGCGATGAGGTCCAGCGCACCCTGCAGGGCGACCGCTGATACGCCCTCGCGCCGGTAGTCCCGGTCCACGAAGAAGCAGGTGAGCCGGTAGTCGGGGAGCTCGACCAGCCCGGCGTCGTACTCCTTGCGGTGATTGATGGTCGGCAGCTCCTCCGGGCTGCCGTATTGGCACCCACCCCACCGCGCGATCACCGTCGAAGACCAACGCTGCGTGTGCCTGAGCCTCGTTGACCAGTCGCTGCTTCAGGGATTGCCCTCGGCGCTCTGTCTCTTCTCGGGATAGTCCGGGTGGAACCAGATGCACCAGCAACCGCCCCAGACACCATTGTGCCGCTCGACCAGCCGGGCGAAGGCATCCCAGGTGTCGGGGCTCAGCGGTTCGACCGTGTACTCAGCCACGTCGGCAGCGTAGACCCAATAGCGGACGACTGACGTCCGGTATGTCACGCTGGCAAGTCCAATCGACGTCAGACAGCCTGGCCTGATGCGGCGGGCTACGGTTGGGGAGTCCCCAAGACGAGGATGACAATGGTCGAGGCATATGTGCTTATTCAGACCGAGCAGGGAAGGATGGCCGAGATCGCCCAGAGTCTGGCTCAGCTCGACCCGGTGAGCGAGGCCGCCGTCGTGACCGGGCCCTACGATGTGATAGCGCGGGTGGTGGCGGACGACATCGATGCCATCGGCAAGCTCGTGGTCTCCGAGGTTCAGACTGTAGGCGGGGTGACTCGAACGCTGACCTGTCCGGTGGTTCGTCTCTGATCGAAACAGGAGACACGGATGGAGCTCTTCGATCGTGAAGAGACGTTCGGCGACGACTACCTCTATTTCTATCAAGAGTTCTTGGGCGGAGAGCGCAACAGAGCGGACGCCCGACCGCATCGGGCTTCACCAACCGGGCGTACTTCGGCAGAGATCGATCCGCTCCTCCGATCGACGACGTGCGACTCGTAGTAGTCGCCACCCGCTGACTTATGGCTCGAGCGGTATCGAGGGTTCTGGGCCAACCGCCTCGATGCCTTGGACATCGAGGTGACACGCCGACGTCGGATCCCCCGACCGTCACGAGAAAGGAAACCTGATGCAAACGATCACTCCATACCTCCTCTACGAGGACGTCGAGTCGGCTCTCGACTTCCTCGGTCGAGCGTTCGGGTTCCAAGAGACACTCCGCTATTCGAGCAGCGAGGGGTACATCGACCATGCCGAGATGCGGCTCGGAACCGCCATGATCTACATGGGCGATCCGGGCGACGACTACCGGAATCCGCGCGCGCTTGGCCAGGCCACCGTCCACCTCTACGTCGAGGTGAACGATGTCGATGCCGTGTTCGAGCGAGCCACCGGCGCCGGAGCGGAGGTGGTCGAGGAGCCGGCGGACCAGGAATACGGTCAGCGACGCTGCGGTCTCTTGGACCCGGAAGGGCACAAGTGGTGGTTCGCCCAGCAGGTCCGTGACGTTCCCGCGGAACAGTGGGGAGCGGTCACCACCGAGACCACCTGACACGACTGCCTAGAAGTCGATTCGCATCACGCAACGCCGCTTGCTGGGATGGCTGACCTCCTCGAAACCGGCGGCTTCGAACACCTTGCGGTGACCGACGTGGATCTCACCCCAGGTGATCATCTGCCCCGGGTCAGGGACCATCGGGTAACCCTCCAGCGCACGTGCGCCCCGCTCCCGGGCGTGCTCGACGGCGGCCTCGGCGAGTTGGTAGGTGATGCCCTGACCGCGATAACCAACCCGAACGGCGAAACAGGTGATCGCCCAGACATCCTCATCGTCTTTGTCCTCCGAACGTCCCTTCCAGGGGGTTTGACCGAGACGGATGTACTCGCTGCGCCGATCGACGGCACACCAACCGATCGGCTCGCCATCGAGATAGGCGACGAGACCGCTGGTGGTCTCCGACTCGGGGTATCCGCAGTCGGTCTGCTGACGAAGCCGGAAGATACGCTCTTCCCTTGGGATGGGATCGTGCCACCACTCAGCACCGGTGGTGCGGAACCGCTGGCAGAGGCAACGGCCCGTATACCCCTTCGTGCCGAAAACCGCCAGCAGGTCGTCACAGGAAGCCCGATTGGCGGGGATGATCGAAAGTCCGTGCAATTCCATGAGTCGATGGTGGCACCAGGTCCGGACAGTCCCTGTCCGGGTTTCAGACCACCTCGCGCAGCTCGCCGTCGACGTGGAGCTCGTCGACGATGCCGACGATCACCGCCCGGATCGCACCGGTGTCGAGCCCCAGGATCTGACGGGCCGAGCTGCCCTCGTCGAGGATGAGGACCGTCTCCCCGATCCCGGCGTCGACGACATCGATGCAGATGGTGTATCCCTCGATGTCTCCATCCATCCCCTCGATGTCGCAGAGCAGAAGACGGTGCTCGTCGAGCAGGGCGATGTTGACCGTGGAGACCACTGTGCCGACGACCTTGCCCACCTTCACGAGTCGACCCCCAGGTGCACTTCGTCGACGATTCCGATGATGGCATGGTCGACGGGGACGAACCGGACCGGCAGTGCCTCGGCCGCCTCCCGTGAGCTCACGAAATAGACCAGCTCGCCGGGACCGGCCATGTTCACCGCATCGGCGGCCACGACCGTCCGGCCCACCGGCTCCTGGCCCTTGTCGAGCGGCTGGATCAACAGGAACCGGACACTCTCGAGACCCTCGGCCTTCTCGGTGGCCACCACGCTCCCCACGACCCGCGCCAGCTGCATCAGCCCACCACCCGCTTCAGGAATCTGAGCTCGGCCCCGAGGTTCTCGGCCATCTCCTCGTGGAGCCGGGCGATCACGTCGACGCGCACCAGCGTGCCATGAGGTCGGCTGCGGGTTGCGGCCGCCTCCACCGCCGCCTCGACCTCAGCGACGACCCCGGAGAAGAGCACGTAGCCCTTCCCCCCGAGCCCGTCGGCGAGCCGGACGGAGGAGACCATGACGTCTGCCGCCTTCGCCCCGGCGTCGGCGGCGTCGATCACCGCAGCCACCGTGGTGGTCTCGACGATGCCCAGGGCCTCCCCGGTCAGGGAGGCCGCGTCGGCGCCCTCGGTGATGGCGGACATCACGTCGGGGTGGATGTCGGGGAGGAACACCCAATCGCTGACATGGCCTCCACCGATGTCGCGCCCGATGGCCAGAGCGATCTCGACGCTGGCGGTGTCCCCCCCGGCCAGGACCAGGTACTTCCCGGGTTGGACCGTGCCGGCGTAGATGACGCCGATCGGGGAGGTCTTCACCATGGCGTCACCTGAGACGATGCCGGCGCTTATGGAGTCGAACTCGAGGAGGGCGATCGCCGGGTCAGACAATGCGGAGCGCTCCAACCACGCTGACCCTGCGCACCCGGGAGAAGTGACGGGGGCGAGTGAGGCCCTCACCCGTAGGGCTGGCGATGGAGTACGAGGTGAATCCCTCACCACCCTCTCCCAGGCCTGCGTAGTTGGGACCGTTGGCCACGAAGATGCTGCAGTTCATCGCCCGGGCCATGCGCGTGATGGTGTCGACGTTGGTGGAGTGGATCGAGGCGGTGTGCCGGAAGCCGTGCTCGGACTTGACCGCGAGGTCGATGGCGTCGTCGACATCGTGGACCCGGACCACCGGCATCACCGGCATCATCTGCTCGGTCCAGACCAGATTGTGCTCCCGAGGCACCTCGGCCACGATCAGCCTGACGTCGTCGTCGGTGGTGATCCCGATCTCGGACAGGATCCGCGCCGCGCTCTTGCCGAGTAGCTCGGGGTTGATCATGCCCGGCTTGTTGGGTGGGCCCATCTCCCGGAAGATCACCCGCTCGAGCCGCTTGATCTCGTGCTCCTTCAGCCGATAGGCGCCGTTGGCCACCATCGACTGGACCAGCCGGTCGGCCACGGTGTCGACCACGATCGTCGTCTTCTCGTCGGTGCAGATGACGTTGTTGTCGAACGAGGCGCCCCGAACGATGTCACGACCGGCGGCGTCGACGTCGGCGGTCTGGTCGACCACCGCGGGCGGGTTGCCCGGCCCGGCGGTGATCGCCTTCTTGTTGGTCTTCAACGCCTCCTGGACCACGCCCGGTCCACCGGTCACCAGCAGCACCCTGACTTCGGGGTGGTTCATCACCTCGCGAGCCGTCTCCAGCGTGGGCTGTGGAGTCGCTGTGATCAGGTTCGACGGCCCTCCGGCCGACACGATGGCCCGGTTGAGAAGCTTGATGTTCTCGACCGAGACCAGCGCGGCGTTGGGATGCACGTTGAAAACCAGAGCGTTGCCGGCAGAGACGATGGAGATCGAGTTGTTGATGATCGTCGAGGTGGGGTTGGTGGTGGGGGTGATCGAGGCGATGACGCCAAATGGGGCGTACTCGGTGATCATCATCCCGGAGTCGCCGGTGACAACATGAGGCTCGAGGTCCTCGGGGCCGGGCGTCCTCGTGGTGACCAGGCGGTTCTTAACCACCTTGTCCTCGGCCCGGCCGATCCCGGTCTCTTCGGCGGCCATGTAGGCGAGACGCTCCCCCTCGCGCAGCATCGCCGCTCGCATCGACTCGACGACGGTCTTCCGCTTCTCGAGACCCATCTCCCGGTAGGTCATGAAGGCATTGCGTGCCGCCTTGACCGCCTCGTCGATGGTGGCGTGGATGCCGTCGCCCAACTCCACGTCGGAGACCGCCAGATCGTCGCCGGCCTTGAGAGCGGGTCCGGTGCGGGCGGCGAACTCGGCCGCCGCCACCCGACCCTTCACCCGGTCGATGATGGCCCGGATCTCCGAATCGCTGAGCTGAGACCTATCCAGACCGCGCCTCCTCTCCCTTGTGGTACTTCACCTCGCCGCCGACGTCCCAGGAGTCGACGATCGCCATGATCACCGCGTCGCAGGGGCGGTCCCGGGTCATCTCGGTCTGGCGCGCCGAGCTGCCCGACGCGTAGAGGACCACCTCGCCCACTCCGGCGCCGACAGCGTCGACCGCCACCACATAGGACCCGGTCTCGGAGCCGCTCTCGTCGATCTGTTTCACGACGAGGAACTTCATCCCCGACATCAGGGCTTCCTTGCGACTGGCGACCAGCGTCCCGGTGACCCTGCCTAAGTGCATGCGCCTACTCGAGGTCTTCCTGGGCCTGCTCCTGACGGCCGAGTGGCAGTGAGAGGTCCACGTTGACGTGAGGACGTGCGATGACGTGGGTCGCGGTGACTTCGCCGACCTTCTCCGCGCCGCGGACACCTGCGTCGACTGCCGCCTTGACCGCAGCGACGTCGCCGCGAACGATGGCGGTCACGTAACCGCCTCCGGTCTTCTCCATGCTCACCAGCTCTACCTTGGCCGCCTTGACCATGGCGTCTGCAGCCTCGACCATCGCCGGGAAGCTGCGAGCTTCGATCATTCCAAGAGCTTCAGCCATGAAGCTCCTCCTTTCGTTCGTTTTGTTGTGGAACGCTCGTCATCAGTCGGACTCCCTTCCTGTCAGTCCCTCGAGGGCGGAGACGGCCGCCTGCCAGCCAACATCTATGTCCCGCTCTTCACCACCGAGGTAGACCCGGCCCATCGAGCCGAAGCTGCGCACCTCGAGCACGTTGATCTCGGCGGCCTTCTCCGCTTCGTTGGCGGCGAGCGAGGCGTATGCGGCCGGCTCGCACTCGAGAACGTAGAGGGTCTGGCCGGGGATGATCATCTGGCCGTGTCGGGTGCGGTTTATCAGCTGGGCGTGGTGGTCGTCGAGTCGTCTGATGATCTGCGAGCTGAGGATGCGGGGCTTGATGCGATCGTCCTCGGTGTGCTCGATGGCATCGAGGATCGCCGCTCCCGCCGCCCTGGTCTCGGCCTGGTCGGGGGAATGGATCTCGAGGACGCCGTAGTAGCGCTCGATGATCTGCAGCCCCGGCTTCACCGAAGTCGCCTTCAGCGCCACGTCGCTGAGCCGGTTGATCTCGATGCCGGGAGCCACCTCGACCCACAGCGAGGCGTCTCCGGCCAGCGGGAGGAAGCCCTGAGCCACCGTGCCCAGAAAGGCCGCGTACTGGGGTTGCAGACTGTCCAGGAACGCGTAGGACCTGAGCTCAATACCTCTCGTCGTCACTGTCTCCTCCATCCGATCGGCTGACGATCTGCACTCCGGCCGAGGCGCCGATCCTGGTGGCGCCGGCCGCGATCATGTCCTCGGCGTCGTGGGCGGTGCGCACTCCTCCCGACGCCTTGACTCCCATCTCTGGCCCCACTGTCTCACGCATGAGGGCCACGTCATAAACGGTGGCGCCTCCGGGACCGAATCCGGTGGATGTCTTCACGAAGTCGGCCCTGGCCCGCTTGGCGAGCGCCGAGGCCACCACTTTCTCCTCGTCGCTGAGCAGGGCGGTCTCCAGTATCACCTTGCACACCGCGCCGACCTCGTGGGCGGCGTCGACCACTTTGGCGATGTCGTTGTAGACGACCTCGGTCTCACCCGACTTCAGGGCGCCGATGTTGATGACCATGTCGATCTCGCGGGCTCCATCGCGGAGGGCTTTGCGCGCCTCGGTCATCTTGACCTCGGTCGTTGTGGCTCCGAGGGGGAACCCGATCACCGTGCACACCGGGACTCCGGTGCCCCGCAGGTTGTTGGCGGCTCGCTTGACCCAGGTGGGGTTGATGCAGACCGAGGCGAAGTGATACCGCTCGGCCTCCTGGCACAACTGGTCGATGTCTTCGGCGGTGGCATCGGCGTTGAGCATGGTGTGGTCGATGAACTGGGCCAGGTCGAGGGGGACATCTGCAGCCTCGCCATGGAACGCCACCCGGTCGGCACCGTTGGCCACCACCTCCCTGACCTGGTCCCCGGTCTCCGCCATGTCGTAGCGGGCGGACAGGGCGGTGAGCACCTCCCTGGTGATGGCGTCGACGAGCGCTTCTCGATTCATCGGTGATGCGCCTTCATTCCGCCCCCGAGTATTGCTTCTCTATCGACTCGATCTTGGCTACCCGTCGGGCGTGTCGGCCACCACCCCAATCCGTGGCCAGCCATTCCTCGACGATCTGCCACGCTAGCCCCTCGCCGATCAGCCCGGCGCCGAGGCTGAGGACGTTGGCATGGTTGTGCTCGCGGCTGTTGCGGGCCGAGGAGATGTCATAGCAAGTGGCGGCGCGGACCCCGGGAACCTTGTTGGCCACGATGGCAGACCCGATGCCCGCCCCGTCGATGACGATCCCCCACCGGCACTCCCCCGACGAGACCTTCTCGGCGACGGCCAAGGCGAGATCGGGATAGTCGACAGACTCGTGGGAATGGGTACCGCAGTCGGTCACCTCCCACCCCGCCTCCTTGAGCTTGAAGGCGATCCGCTCCTTCAAGGCATAGCCGCCGTGGTCCGCTCCGATGGCGATGCCCGAGCTCTCCGCTTCCTGCTCGCGGGCCGGCTCCGGCGCAGCAGACTCCCTGCCCCGTTCCCGGTCATCCGAGTCGAAGACCCCGTCGAGGATGCGCTCGATGAGGGAGCGGATCTCTTGCTCCGGGGGGACGCCTCTCTGCTGCGGTGCCATCGAGGGAGCATCCTAGGAAGCCCGACGCCCGCGCCGGCAACCCTCCTAAGATCTCACCGTGGCCAGCCGAGACCCAGCATTCCAATGGGAAACGGAGATGCTCCGTTCGTCGGTCCGTCACTCCCGTGCCGGGACCGGGCGACGTGACGCGACGATCTTGGACAACGCCAGCGACTGGCTGACCCTACGGGAGGCGAGCGAGGCGACCGGCGTGCCCACCGACACGATCCGCAAGTGGGCGAGGCACGAGAACATCCCCAGTTTCCTGGAGAAGATCTCCGACGGCTACCTGAGGGTGGTCTCGATGAGCGGGATCGAGAGATGGGCCGATGAGATCGGACGAGATCTCGAGTCGATGGCTGACGAACCCACCACCGAAACACCGCCGGCGCCCGAGCCGCATGTGGACCTGACCGAGGCCGATGGAGGAGAGGAGGCACCAACCGTGCCCGAGGGGTCGATGATCGTCCCCCTCGACGCCTGGAATCGCATGCTCAACCAGTTGGGCAACCTCCACGAGGCCGGGCAGCAGTTGGCAGAGGCCAGGGAGCGGGCCGCGAAGGCGGAGACGGAGGCGCGTTTCCTCAAGGAACGACTGGCCGACCTCCGCAAGGAGTTGGAGGGGGCCACCGAGCCAGAGCCGGCCCCGGAGGCGCAACCCGACCCGACTCCCCCGAACTCGCTGATCAGGCGGGCCTATCGAGGCTGGCGGGCCATTCGCCGCGACCGACGCTGACTTCAGGCACCGGCCGCGTCGACGAGGCGGTGGGTGACGTTCTGGCTGATGTTCATGTCCATGGCGAACTCGACCATCTCACCGGTGGCCTCGTCGGGGATGTTGACGTCCATCACCATGTGAGTCGCCGAGGACATCTCGGCCTGTCGTGACAGCCCGAGCAGGGGATCGAACCAGGTGGTGGTGTCGGCGACACTCTCGTCGATGGAGAACGCAAACCTGAGATGCTCGACGATGGCGTCGATCTCGGCCATGTCCTCCTCGGTGGCGTCCTCGGGTACGAAGGCGGTCATGAACCCGATGAGCAGCTCGGCGAGGTCGAAGGAGACCGGTGAGGTGATGCTGGTGGTCTCGATGACGAACACCTCGGCGCCGTCGATCGTGTCGGTGGCGACGACCTCACTGTCGATGCTGGTGGTGATGGGGTCGTCGGTGGGCAGGGTCGGCGTCTCGATCGTCTCGGACCAGGTGTCCCCGACCGTCACCTCACCTTCCGGCAAGGGCGGGCCGACGAACTGGCCGGCGCCGCCTCCGGCACCGAACTGGTCGAGCATGTCGAGACCGCCGAGGGCGCCGAGGAAGTCCGCACCGGATGCGTCCTCGGGAATCACATTGCCCTGCTCATCGACGACGATCGACACATCGACCGGCTCCATCTCTGCCAGATCCGGGATCTCCGTCGAATCGACGGGCTCACCGTCGATGGTCCCCCCGAACTCGAGATCGGTGAAATCTCCAACGATGTCGATCCGGTAGGTGCCGGGCTCGGGACCCTCGGACACGGTGTGGGTGAACGTGGAGGTCCCACTGACGGTCAGCGCCATCTCCTCAGGGAGGTCCTCCCCTTCCCCCATGGCGGAGGTGTCTCCGCTCGTCGAGAGGTCGATCGTCTGGTCGATGGTGACCTCGTAGATGTAGGAGGCCCCGGGCTCGAGGGCGTAGGAGAGGACGACTGCCTCCACCTCGGGCTCCGCGGTGGTCGTGGTGGTCTCGACGACGGTGGACGTGGTGGTCGTCTCCTCGGCTGCTTCGCCGCCGCAGGCGGCGACGACGAGGACGAGGGCGGTTAGAAGGGTGAAGGAGCGGAGTCGCATCGAGGGATTATCGGCAGGTCGGAATAGTTAGTTGAACCTGTGGTTAGCCTCGCTCGATGAATCCATGGACCCCGCTGGCGGGAGCCACCCTCGGATGGGCGGCCGGCTCGGTGCTGACCCGTGCCGTCCTGGTGCGCGGTGTCAGCACCTGGACGATGATCCCGCTCCGGATGGGCTTCGCCCTGGTGACCCTCCTCCTCGTGATCGTGGTGAGCCGGCGGTTCTGGACCACCAACCCTGTCGCCTGGCGACGCGGCCTGGTGCTGGGGAGCGTGGCGATGGCCCTTCCCATGGTTCTGATGACCCTGGCCTTCGAGGATCTCCCGGTGAGCCTGGGAGGCCTGCTGATCGCCCTCATCCCGATCGCCACCATCTCCGCCGCCCACTTCCTGGTCGGCGGAGAGCGATTCCAGGTCAAGGCACTTCCCGGCCTGCTCCTCGCCCTGGCCGGGTCAGCGCTGCTGGTCGGGTTCGGGGGCTCATCGATCGAGGGGGTCGGGGACCTCTGGCGAGGCGTCGGGCTGATGATGGCCGGGGTGACCATGGCCGGCATCGGAGGAGCCCTGAGCCGCCGATATGCCCTCGAGGTCTCGAGCAACGACCTGGTCCTACCCCAGTTCAGCGTGAACACGGTGGTCGTCGCCTTCCTCCTCCCCATGGTGTTCGACTTCGAGATCGCCACCGTCGACGGAGCCGGCTGGTTGATGATCGCCGGGATCGGCGTGCTGGGGACGACCCTGGCGTTCGGCTCGTTCCTGGTCGCAGCAGGGTTGAACCCCGCGTCGCGCTTAGCGATGGTCGGCTATACGATCCCGATCCTGTCGGTGATCCTCGCCGTCATCTTCCTCGGCGAGAAGATCACGCCGGCCGTAGTGGGTGGGGCCGCCCTGATCATCAGCGGCGTGATCATCGCCGACCGGAACACCAGCCACGTCCCCGAACCGGGGGTGGCCACGGCGCGTTGAGCAGTCTCCTCCCCTAGGGGAGAATCGGCAGTCGGTGTCGCCCCGGCGTCGTTACCCTGCCCTCCCTATGACACGTCGGATACTCGTCGCCGTCGGCTGGCCATACGCGTCCGGGCCGTTGCATCTCGGCCACCTCGGAGGCGCTTACCTGCCACCCGATATCTTCGCTCGATATCACCGTCTGGTCGGCAACCATGTCCTGATGGTCTCCGGCTCCGACGCCAACGGAACCCCGATCACGGTCAAAGCCGAGGAGATGGGCGTGACACCCCGCGAGGTGGTGGACACCTACCACCCCGAGATCGTCGGCTATTGGGACCGTCTCGGCATCAGCTTCGATCTGTTCACCACCACGATGACCGAGAACCACCACCGGGTCACCCAGGACTTCTTCACCCGCCTGCTCGACAACGGGTATCTGATCAAGGGCACCTCGGAGCAGTTCTACGACCCGGAGGCGAAACGGTTCCTCCCCGACCGCTACGTCGAAGGGGCGTGCCCTCATTGCGGTTATGCCGAAGCCAGGGGCGACCAATGTGACAACTGCGGGCGGACCCTCGATCCCACCGACCTGATCGACCCGCGCTCCCGTCTCAGCGGGGCCACGCCCGAGCGCCGGGAGACGGAGCACTATTTCATGGATCTCCCTGCCTTCTCGGACCGCCTGCGCGAGTGGCTGGAGGGCAAGTCGAATTGGCGAAAGCACGTCAAGAACTGGGCGCTCGGGATGATCGAAGACATGCCGGTGCGCTCCATGACCAGAGACATCGACTGGGGAGTGGATGTGCCGGTCGACGACCTCGGCCCGGGAAAGAAAATCTACGTCTGGTTTGACGCCGTCATCGGCTATCTCTCCGCATCGATCGAGTGGGCTTCATACACCGACGACCCCGACCAATGGGAGCGATGGTGGACGGACCCCGCGGCGGAG
The DNA here is from genome assembly GCA_964645875.1 of uncultured Acidimicrobiaceae bacterium. Classification (GTDB taxonomy): domain Bacteria; phylum Actinomycetota; class Acidimicrobiia; order Spongiisociales; family ZC4RG35; genus JANQRA01. Next base: position 15,571 of record CAZYCX010000024.1, on the reverse strand, counting down.
TCGTACTACTTCGTCGGAAAGGACAACATCCCGTTCCACACCGTGATCTGGCCGGCGATGCTGATGGGCCATGGAGACCTCAACCTCCCCACCGACGTCCCCGCCAACCAGTACATCACCTTCAAGGGCAGTAAGGCATCGAAGTCGAAGGGAGTGGGACGCTCGATCGGGTGGTATGCGGAACGGCTGCAGCCCGATGCCTTGCGCTATGCCATAGCTTCGATTCTCCCCGAGCAGGACGACACCGACCTCTCCGACGACGAGATCATCCGACGAGTCAACGAGGAGCTGGTCGCCACCTGGGGCAACCTGGTCAACCGGGTGCTGTCGATGAGCGCCAACAACTTCGACGGCCGGGTCCCGGAGGCCGGTGATCTCACCGAACCGGACCGGGCCATCCTCGACCTGGGCCCACAGACACTCGAAGCGGTCGCCGGCCACATCGAGAAGGTGGAGCTGAGGGCGGGTCTGCGCTCCGGCATGGACGCCGCCGGGCAGGTGAACGCCTACCTGAACGCCACCGAGCCGTGGAAGGTCATCAAAGAGGACCACGAGCGCGGGGGGACGATCCTGTGGGTGGCCATCCAGGCGATCGCCGCCATCCGGGTGGCCCTCTACCCGTACCTGCCCCATTCGGCCACCACCATTGGCGAGATCCTGGGGACGGGGCCGAACATCGACTCCTGGTCGGCACCCGAGGTCCTCCCGGGAACGGAGCTCGGGGAGATCGTTCCGGTCTTCATCAAGCTCGACGACGACGCCCTCGACGACTGAGCCGGCCCCAGCACGGATTCGGGTCTGCCACCGATTCCGCATCACCCGGGGGCGAGTATCTTCACACCATGAGGCGTTTGGCACGCAAGGGGGCGGGATACGCCCTCGTCACCGCGGGCACCGTGATGATCTTCACACCCGGGCCGGGGCTGTTGACCCTGGTCGGCGGTCTGGCCTTGCTCTCCGAGGACGTGGAGTGGGCGGGCAAGGCGGCCGACTGGCTGAGACAGCGCGCCGGTCGCCTCACCCAATCCTCGGACCAGCAGGATTGACCCGAGGTCAGCTGGGCGGGTAGACCCCCATGTCCTTGGACTTCTCGGTCTTCCAGAAGATCTCGGCGATCTCGTCGATCAGGTCGATGAGCTTCTGGCCCTCGGCCGGATCCGCGGACTTCTTGGCCTCGCCGGCCTGGTGGATGGCGCGCCAGAAGAGGTCGTCCAGGTTTTCGAACTCCTCGCGATGCTCCGCGGTGAAGAAATCGGCCCACAGGACCATGAGGTGATGCTTGACCAGCTCGGCCTGACTCTCCTTCAGGTGCAGGGCGCGGGCGCGGAAGACCTCATCGTCTGAGTCCTGGTATTTCTGGGCGATCTTGTGCACCGACATGGCCTCGATCTTGGCCTGGGCGGGGTCGTAGACACCGCAGTAGAGATCGCAATGGGCATGTGCGACTGTGACCTGTCGCATGTGGCTCCTTCTCTTGGTTGCGTAGGGTCCGACCATACTCCCGCCCGGACATGGCAATGAAGAGGTTTCGGGTGGCCGGACACTCGATGACACCCACCCTCCAGCCGGGACAGGAGGTCGTCGCAGTCACTACCCGACGCGCCGTCCCCGGAAACCTGGTGGTGTTCGAGCATCCCCATCGCCCTGGCTTCTGGCTCATCAAACGCCTCGCCGACGACCGGGGATGGGTCATCTCGGACAACGAGGGGCTGAGCGACACCGACTCCCGCACACTGGGCGCCATCCCGATCGCATCGTTGTTGCCGGTGGTCGAGCGTCTCGACGAGGCCACCTTTCGGCAGGGGGCAGAGCTCCTTGCCGGTGAGGACGAGAGCCTGGCCGGGGCAGTGGAGCGGTTTGGCCTCCCCGATTTCTGGCACCGCAGCCCCGGGTTCCCCACACTGGTCCTGTTGATCCTCGAACAGCAGGTCTCCCTGGAGTCGGGGGCGGCGATGTACCGACGTCTCGCCGGGCTCGTGGGACCGGTGACTCCCGAGAATGTGCTGGGGGCCGGCTCCGACCGTCTGCGCTCGATCGGGGTCACCCGACAGAAAACCGGCTACCTGCTCGAACTGGCGACCCGAGTCGTCGAAAGAGCGATCGATCTCAACGATCTCGAATCGGCCCCGGTGGCCGAGGCCCGGGTCACGCTGCTCGGAGTCAAGGGGATCGGGCCGTGGACCGCCGACGCCTACCTGCTGTCGGCGTCGCGCCGCCCAGACATGTGGCCGGTGGGAGACCGGGCCCTCCAGGTGGGGGTGGCCGAGGTGCTGGGTATGGCCGAAGTCCCCGACGAGGAGCAGCTCGCGATGCTGGGCGAGGTATGGCGGCCGATTCGCGCGGTGGCGGCGCGCCTCATCTGGCACGCCTACCTGTCCGGGCGGGGGCGGGTAGAGCCACCCAACCCCACCCTCGTGCACGAAGCCACGGAGGGCGCGTAGAGTCGGAAGGGCATGACCGAGTTCATCGTGAACATGGAGAACCGGCCCGGCCGGTTGGCCGCCCTCACGGAGGCCCTGGCGGCGTTCGGCGTCAACATCGAGGCGCTGACGGCATACGGTCGCGATGGCGAAGGGACGGTCCGTCTCATCACCAGCGACTCGCCGACCACGAGGCGCGTCCTCGACGAGGCCGCGCTGGCCTTCGAAGAGCACACCGTCCTGACAGTGCAACTCCCCCACCGGCCCGGAGAGCTGGCCCGGCTCACCAGATCGCTCGCTGATGCCGGGGTGAACATCGACGCCCTCTACGTGCTCCGGGCCAACTCCGATGGCATCGAACTGGCGATTTCGGTCGACCAGCCGATGTCGGCCATCCCCGATCTGGACGTGCTCGGCGGGGTTCTCACCGATTGATTCCAGATAATTCGGGAGCGATTCGTACAATCTCCCGAATGCGGACCACAGTTGCCAGGCTGGTCACGCTCGCACTGCTCGTGGCTGCATGCAGCCCCGCCGCAGACGAGCCCGCCGATTCCACCACTTCGGTACCGACCACCTCATCATCTTCGTCATCGTCCACCTCCACCTCCACCTCCACCACGATCGATGACAGGGAGCGGTCGCCCGTCAATGGGCTGCCTGTCGACGATCCCGAGACATTGGAACGAAGGGTGATGGCGGTCAAGATCGACAACCACCACAATGCTCGCCCGCAGTCGGGGATCCAGGAGGCCGAGGCGGTGGTCGAGATCCGGGTGGAGGGAAGCTTCACCCGTTTCATCGCCGTGTTCCACAGGGCCGACTCCGAGTACCTCGGGCCCATCCGGTCGGCCCGCCCTTCCGACGCCATGGTCGTCCTCCCCCTGTCTGCCAGCATGATCGTGTCCGGGGGCCAACCCTGGGTGCGGGCAGGTATTTCGGCGTTGGGGGTGGACTTCCTCACCGAGACCGCCCGCGGGATGTTCCGCATCTCCAGCCGTCGTGCTCCCCACAACCTCTACGGGTCGACGGAGCAGTTGAGAGAGACCGCTGACTCCCGGGGTTTCTCCGACGAGGGACCGGCCCAACCCTGGCTCCCCTTCGGTGAGATGCACGAAGAAGCCGAGCCGGCCACTTCGGCGCAGATCACATTCGCCCCAGGGACCGCGGTCACCTGGGACTGGGACGGTGAGGCGTGGGCACGGACCTTTGGCGCCACCCCTTCGACCTGGCGTGACCAGGACGGTGAGACCGGTGAGGTGACCGCCGACACCGTGGTGGCGCTGGTCGGCAACTTCTACACCGCCTCCCCCCCGGGCGGGCAGAGCGGGTCGTCGGTGCCCGCCACCAACACCGTGGGCGAGGGCCGGGCGTTGATCCTGGCCGAAGGAAAGGTCATCGAGGGGACCTGGAGTCGCGAATCCGCCGAGGACCCATTCACCCTGCTCACCACCGATGGCGAGCCGATGTTGGTGCCACCGGGGTTCCTGTGGCTCTCCATCGTCCCCGACGTGGGCAGCATCACCTGGGAGTGAGGGGTTGCTATAGCATCAGGTAGCGGTTTCCACGACCTGATGCTATAGCAACGCCACTTCGGGCTAGGTTGTGGCGACGTGTCCGAACAGAAGGCGACAGAGCGGGTGCAGACAGCCCTCGAGAAGGCACACGCCACCCAGGACACGCTCAACGCATTCATCTCCATCGACGATGAGCGCGCCCTGGAAAGGGCAGCCGACATCGACGCCCGTTTGGAGCGCGGCGATGACGTGGGTCCGCTCGCCGGGGTACCGGTCGCCGTCAAGGACCTGTTCGATCACGAGGGCCGCACCACCACCTCTGGCTCGGCCTTCTACGCCGAGGTGGCCGACACCACGGCAGGGAGCGTCCGACGTCTCGAGGAAGCCGGAGCGGTCGTCATCGGGAGGACCAACCTCCACGAGTGGGCATTCGGCTTCCACTCCGAGAACGAGCACTGGGGCCCGGTGCGCAACCCGTGGGACCCGGCCACGTCGGCGGGTGGCTCGTCCGGCGGGTCGGGGGCGGCAGTGGCGGCCGGCATCACCCCCATCGCCATCGGCACCGACACCGGGGGCTCGGTGCGGGTGCCGGCGGCCCTCTGCGGCACGTTCGGGCTCAAAGTGACCTACGGGAAGATCCCAGTCGACGGGGTGTTTCCCCTCGTCCCGTCGATAGACACCGTCGGGCCGCTGGCCGACTCGATGGACAACATCACTTCGTCCTATCGAGCCATGTCGGGAGACGAGTTGCCGGAACCGCCCCGTCGATCGCTCCGGTTCGGCGTTCCCGAGCCGTGGTACGGAGGCGCGCCACTGACCGACGACATCCGGAGCGCATTCGAGGGATCGGTCGCCGCACTGCGCGGGCTCGGCCACGAGGTCCACCCGATAGAGATGCCCGACACCCATCCCAGTCATCACATCATGGGTGCCCTAGAAGAGGTCGCCACGGTCCACCGTCGGTTTCGTCGAGAAGGCAAGCCCTACGGTCAGGCGGTCGGGGCCCGGCTCGCCGCCGTCGAGAACCTGGCACCGGAGGAGGTGGCCGAGGCGCGTGAATGGCAGCGGATGTTGCGCCACCGCTTCGCCGACGCCTTCGACACCGTCGACTTCCTGATCACCCCCACCAGCGCGGCCCGTCGCAAGGTCATCGGCCAGGAGATGATCGGCGAGAAGGACCACCGCACCGTCCTCTCCTACTTCACCGCGATCGTCAATCACGCCCTCCACCCTGCCCTGGCCGTTCCCATCGCCAATTCCGGGGCTCCTCCGGCCTCACTGCAGGTGATCGGGGGCCTCGACTCCGAGCCCGCCCTGATCGGAATCGGACGCTGGATGGAGGAGGTGGGGATCGCCGGTTTCACGCCCGCCCCGGGAAATTCACCTAGTGCAGGTGGTGGATAGACTTGGATGTGGATGACAAACTACGGGCGGTCAGAGACGCCGACTTCGATCGGGGCTCCGACCTGCGCTCGAAACGCTCAAGGAAGTGACCCACAGTGGCTGATGAAATCGCCACCGCAGACCCCTCGACCACACCGACCGAAGAACTCGACAAGCTCGTAATCCGTTTCGCCGGCGACTCCGGCGATGGCATGCAGCTGGCAGGCACCCGGTTCACGGACGCCTCGGCCCTGTTTGGAAACGACCTGGCAACGCTTCCCAGCTTCCCCGCCGAGATCCGCGCCCCCGCCGGGACCCTTCCCGGAGTGTCGAGCTTCCAGGTCCAGATCGCCGACTTCGACATCCTCACCGCCGGAGACGCTCCCGACTGTCTCGTGGCCATGAACCCGGCGGCCCTGATGAAGAACCTGAAAGATCTCCGCCAGGGGGGCACCCTGATCGTCAACACCGACACGTTCGACGAGCGGAACCTGGACAAGGCCGGCTACGAGTCGAACCCGCTCGAGGACGGCATCCTCGAGGGATACCGGGTCATCAAGGTGCCGATGGACGAACTGACCAAGGAGGCCGTCAAGGACACCGGGGTGACCGGGCGCAACGTGCTCCGCTCGAAGAACTTCTTCGCCCTCGGCCTGATGGCGTGGCTGTTCCACCGCCCCACGGAGCCCACGATCGAGTGGGTGGAGAAGAAGTTCGCCAAGATGCCCGAGGTCGCCGCCGCCAACAAGTCCGCCTTCCAGGCGGGATACACCTTTGGTGTCGCCACCGAGGCGACGAAGACCACCTTCGAAGTCAAGCCGGCCGCACTGGCCGACGGCACCTACACCAACATCAACGGCAACACTGCCCTGGCCTGGGGCTTGATCACGGCATCGCAGAAGGCGAATCTGCCCCTCTTCTACGGCACCTACCCCATCACCCCCGCCTCGGACATCCTGCACGAGCTATCACGGCACAAGAACTTCGGGGTGAGGACTTTCCAGGCCGAGGACGAGATCGCCGGCGTCGGCGCCGCCGTGGGCGCCGCCTTCGCCGGGAACCTCGCCGTGACGGGCTCCTCCGGCCCCGGCATCGCCCTCAAGTCGGAGACCATCTCCCTCGGCTTCATGCTCGAGCTGCCGATGATCGTCATCAACGTGCAGCGTGGCGGGCCCTCCACGGGCCTGCCCACCAAACCCGAGCAGTCGGACCTCCTCTTCTCCCTGTACGGGAGACACGGTGAGGCGCCGGTGCCCGTCCTGGCCGTCGCCTCCCCGTCCGACGCATTCAACATGGCGATCGAGGCGGCCCGGATCGCCATCAAGTACATGACCCCGGTCATCCTCCTCAGCGACAACCAGATCGCCAACGGCTCGGAGCCATGGCTGCTGCCCGACCTGGATGCCATCCCCGAGATCGAGATCGGGTTCGCCACCAAGCCGAACGGCCCCGACGGGACCTTCCTCCCCTACATGAGGAACATCGACACCTTCGCCCGGCCCTGGGCGGTTCCCGGCACACCCGGGTTGGAGCACCGGGTAGGTGGTCTGGAGAAGGAGTCCATCACCGGCGACGTCTCCTACGACCCGGTCAACCACCAGCTGATGACGGACACCCGGGCCTGGAAGGTGGCCAACATCGCCAACGACATCCCGCAGTTGGAGGTCGACGGTGAGGACGCCGACGTCCTGGTACTGGGATGGGGCTCGACCTACGGATCGATCAAGGCGGCGGCACGACGCGTCAGGCTCGAGGGGCACGAGGTGGCCACCGCACACCTCCGCTATCTCAACCCATTGCCCAAAAACCTCGGGGACGTGCTCCGCTCCTACGAGAAGATCCTCATCCCGGAGATGAACACCGGTCAGTTGCTCAAAGTGATCCGCGCCGAGTACCTCATCGACGCGGTGGGCTTGAACAAGGTGGCCGGGGAGCCGTTCCGAGTGACCGAGATCACCGAGAAGATCCTGGAGATGGTCGAATGACTTCTTCCCCCACATACACGAGAGCAGACTTCCAGACGGATCAGGAGGTCCGGTGGTGCCCCGGATGCGGTGACTACACCATCCTCGCCTCGGTGCAGATGTTCCTCGCCGGCCTGGGACGGCCCCGGGAGGAGTTCGTCTTCGTCTCCGGAATCGGGTGCGCCAGTCGCTTCCCCTACTACGTGAGCACCTACGGGATGCACTCCATCCACGGCCGGGCCCCAGCGATCGCCACGGGCATCGCCACCACCCGCCCCGACCTCTCGGTGTGGGTGATCACCGGCGACGGTGACGGGTTGTCCATCGGAGGCAACCACCTGATCCACGCTCTGCGGCGCAACGTGAACCTGAAGATCATCCTGTTCAACAACCAGATCTACGGGCTCACCAAGGGCCAGTACTCCCCCACCTCCGAGGTGGGAAAGTCGACCAAGTCGTCTCCCTTCGGGTCGCTCGACTACCCGTTCAACCCGGTGTCGCTGGCCCTGGGGGCAGAGGCCACATTCGTGGCCCGAACCCTGGACATGGACCGCAACCACACCCAGGAGATGTTGCACAAGGCATATGACCACGAGGGCTCCGCCTTCATCGAGGTGTACCAGAACTGCAACGTGTTCAACGACAAGGCGTTCATCCAGCTGACCGGCAAGCAGGAGAGGGTGCACAACCGCATCGATCTCGAGCACGGAAAGCCGATCGTCTTCGACGATGGCTCCAAGGCGGTCGTCATGCGCGGCGGGCAGGCCGAGATCGTCGACTCGTCCTCGGTCGATCCCAAGGCGATCCTCGTCCACGACGAGACTCGGGAGGACCCCTCGATCGCCTTTGCCATCAGCCGTCTGTCGCACGGCCCGTATGGCCCCACTCCACTGGGGGTCTTCCGCAACGTGGAGCGGCCCACGTACGACCGCCAGGTCAACGTCCAGGTCGCCAAGGCCCAGGAGAAGATGGGTGAGGGCGAGCTCGAGAAGCTGATCCGCTCCCACGGCACCTGGACCGTCGGGGCCGGCTCGCACAACGGCGGCTCCTCCAACGGCTCAGGCTGAGGCCAGTAGCTCCCTGATCGCAGCCACCTGGTCACGCACCGACTGCGGACTGCCCGCGCCGCCGGTGACACGACGACTCACCGACACCGCAGGGTCGAGGAGCGAGAGGTCACCCGGCTCGAAACGATGATCGATGGCCGACAGGTCCTCGACCGTGGCCTCGCCGAGAGTGCGCCCATCCTCCTCGAGATGCCTGACCAGCCGCCCGACGATGGTGTGAGCCTCACGGAACCGGACTCCCCGTGGTACCAGGGCCTCGGCCAGGTCGAGCGCCGTGGTCGCCGACTCAGGCGCCGGCGGGGCGAACTCGATGCCATGGAGAAGTGCTGTCGCCGCCTCCAGAGATCCGGCCAGGGTGTCGTCGGCATGGAAGACGATGCGCTTGTCCTCCTGGAGATCCCGGTTGTAGGTCATGGGAAGACCCTTCTGCAGCGCCAGGATCGAGGTCAGGTCGCCGATCACACCCGCCGACCTCCCCCTCAGCAGCTCCGCGATGTCAGGGTTCCGTTTCTGCGGCAGAGCCGATGACCCGGTGCTCACCTCGTCGGAGAGGGTGACCCACCCGAATTCGCGCGACACCCAAAGGATCATCTCCTCGCCGAGCCGGGACAACTCGACCATCGTCTGCGCACAGCAGAAGACGTACTCGGCGACGAAGTCTCGGGAGCCCACGGCATCCATCGAGTTCTCCATGACCCCGGCCAGCCCGAGAGTCTCCGCCGTCCGTTGACGATCGAGCGGCAGAGAGGAGCCGGCCGAGGCCCCGGAGCCGAGCGGCGAGACACCGATCCTGTCGACGGCGTCAGCGAACCGATCGCCCTCCCGGAGCAGCATCCACGCATAGGAGAGGAGATGATGTCCCAATGTGGTGGCCTGTGCCTGCTGTAGATGGGTGTACGAGGGGATGATGATTTCGGCGTGAGACTCGGCCAGCTCCGCCAGCAGCCCTGCCAGCCCGTGGATCTGGCTCATTCGATCCCGTGCTGCCGAGACCAGGTACAGCCTGAGATCGAGGGCGACCTGATCGTTACGCGAGCGGCCGGTGTGGAGCTTGCCGGCCACATCTCCGACCAGCTCTCCCAGTCGGCGCTCTACCGCGGTGTGGACGTCCTCGTCGCTGCGCTGGAATTCGAAGTCGGCGATCTCCTCGAGGATCTTCTCCAGACCCGCGGCGAGAGTCTCCGCCTCGCCGGGCTCGATGATCCTGGTCGCCCCGAGCATCTCGACATGTGCCATCGAGCCCCTGACGTCGACCTCGAGAAGCCGACGATCGTTCTCGTCGCCGGTGTAGCGGCGAGTGACCTCCGACATGGACCCGTCGAATCGGCCTCCCCAGAGGCTCATCTCTCGTCGCCGAATCCCCGGATGCGGAGTGCGTTGAGGTTGATGAAGCCTCTGGCGTCCGCCTGGTCGTAAACGTCGTCGGCCTCGAAGGTGGCCACCTCGGCGTCGTATATCGAGTTCGGCGATCGTCTCCCGGTGATCGTCACCGAGCCCTTGTACAAGGTGAGCCTCGCCTCTCCCGTCACCTTCTCCTGGATCCGGTCCATGGTCGCCTGGAGGGTCATCCGCTCCGGTGAGTACCAGAAGCCGTTGTAGGTCATCCGGGCGTAGCGGTTGGCGAGGTCGTCACGCATATGGAGGACCTCGCGGTCGAGGACTATGGACTCGACGGCGCGCCGGGCGGCGTGGAGGACGGTCCCACCCGGGGTCTCGTACACACCGCGACTCTTGATGCCCACGAACCGGTTCTCCACGATGTCGATGCGGCCAACACCGTTGATGCCTGCCACCTGATTGAGGTGTGTCAACAGCTCGACCGGGCCCATGGCCACACCGTCGACTGAAACCGGGTCACCGGCCTCGAGACCGATGACGACCTCCCGCGGCTCGTCGGGCGCGTCCTCGGGGTCGGTGGTCATGCGGAACATCCTCTTGGGAGGGGGGGCCCAGGGGTCTTCGAGGATCCCACCCTCGTAGGAGATGTGGAAGAGATTGGCGTCCATCGAGTAGGGAGACTCCTCCGTCACCGGCGTAGGGATGCCCCGAGCCTCCGCATAGGCCACCAGGTCGGCGCGTCCCTGGAGCTTCCACTCCCGCCAGGGGGCGATGGTCTTCAGTTCGGGAGCGAGAGCCGCGGTGGACAGCTCGAACCTGACTTGATCGTTGCCCTTCCCCGTGGCTCCGTGAGCGATGGCGTCCGCATCGTGCTCGCGGGCGGTCTCCACCAGGCCCCGGGTGATGATCGGTCTGGCAAGGGAGGTCCCGAGAAGGTACTCCGTCTCGTAGACCGCGGCCGCGCGTAGGGCGGGGAAGACGGCGTCGGTGACGAAGTCGGCGCGCAGATCCCCGACCACGGCCTCGACCGCGCCCGTGTCGAGCGCTTTGGTCCGGGCCTCCTCGACCTCCTCACCCTGTCCCACGTCCGCGGTGTAGGCGATCACCTCGGCGTCGTGCTCCTCACGCAACCAGGCGAGGACCACCGAGGTGTCGAGTCCTCCCGAGTAGGCGAGCACGACTCTCATCGCCCGAACGATGGCCGATCCGCGGCGAGATGTAAAGATGGCAGATGCGGTTAGGAGCAGTCGGTGACCGACACCGTCACCGTGGCTCCTCCGGCATTCCCTCGCTCGTCGAAGGCGACGATGCGGACGTCGATGGTCCCGATCGTGGAGAACGGGCCGATGACTCCTTCGAACATGTCGTTGCCCACCGGCTCCATTGCCGTCTCACGCTGGCCGGAGCCATCCGGGCTCCACCTCGCCACCACGGACTCGAGGGGTGAGGTGTCCCGGACCCGTGCCGAGACCGTCGTCCTGGTGACGTCGCACCCTTCGACCTCCACCGACGCGGGAGCCGCCTGGGGGTTGTGGATGATCGGGATGTCCTCATGTGCGCCGAGGACGGCTATCTCAAGGTCTCCGTCGGGCCAGCTCAACGTGAGCGTCTCGGCGAGGTCCCCCTCGCCGATCTCGTCCCGATTCAGGCCGAGCTCGATGGTGATCGTCTCGCCCCCTGCGATCTCCCCGCTTCCGGCGGAGACGGAGACCGCACCAGAGCTGGAGGCGATCGTCCAGGTCGTGGCGGCGCCTCCCCCATTCAGGATGTCGAGCTCGGAACTGGTCCCGTCCGAGCCGAAGTCGATGGTGTCGGTGGACACCTGGAGCGAAGCAGGGCCGGAGGCGGCGGTCGTGGACGTCGACTGCGTCACCGCCGTCGTAGAGGACAGCCCGATGGTGGTCGACGTCGTCGGGGGGATGGTGCCGGGTGACGGGGCCGGGTCCTGCCCTACCACCGTGGGGGGTGGCGCGAGGCGATCGAATTGGGCGGACACGGCGAGCCCGATGAGACCGACCACCAGGGTGACCGCGGCGAACACACCCATCCACCTCCACTCCGAGGGGATATCGGATGGGAGCGAGATCAACCGAGCGGCCGTCGGTGGGGCCGGTGTCGCGGTCCCGGTCACCACGAGCTCGTCGACCTTGGTCAGCACCCGAACCCGGAGCGCCGGCGGAGCGGGCGTCAGCTCGCCCTGGACACCGCTGGGGACGGCACCGATCTCGCCGACCCCGGCGAGCCGGCCCTGGAGATCATCCGGGACGTCGGAGCCGAGGAGCCGTTCCGCAGCATCCATGAACGTGTCGTGGGTCGCCTCCACGGCTCCGGCCCGCTCGCGCCCGGCACGGAGGTGGGCGGTGAAGACTCGGTCCGCAAACCGGTCGTAGATGGCCGCGAACGCGTCGGCATCACCGGCGCGGAAGGCCTCGATCAATTCTGTATTCGTGAGACGCTCGAATTCGGGCATGCGAGGGATTACGGACGAGTCCTGAATCCTGACAGCCTCGAGGAGCTATACCCGGATTTGGTCTCCGGAAACGTGACGGTCAGCCGGGGCGGTGGGTCGCCACGTCCACCCGGGTTCGGGGGAAAGGCCCGAACCATCCGACCAGGAGTATCGCCACCGCGATACCCGCACCGGCGACAAAGGTGGCTCCGGTGCCGAGGATGCCCATCACTGCGCCCGCCAGGAGCGGGCCGATCGTCTGGCCGAGCCGGGCGAAGCCCACCCAGGCCGCGATGACCACGGCCCGGTGCTCGTCGGGGGCGTCTTCCATATTGAGATCCTGCAGCATGGGGATGAAGAAACCCTCCGAGGCCCCGTAGACGAGGGTGGCCAGGATGACCAGGGACAGCGTGGGGGTCAGCCCAATGGTCAGGTAGGCGGCGAACAGCGCGGCAGCGGACAAGATCACCACGCTGCGGGCACTGGTCGCGGTCCGCACCCGCCCCAGGTTGAAGGAGGCGAGGGTGGCGGTGACCGCCGGCAACGAGATGACCAGGCCGCGCAATCCGGCTCGCATCCCGAACTCCTCGGCCAGGTGCACCGGGAAGACGGTGAGGAACAGCCCGAAGATGGCGATGAAGACGAGAAACCCGGCGAGGATGCTGGCCCGCAGGATGGGACGCCGCAATACGACGACCGCCTCGCCGAACTGCTCCTTGACCCGGGGTGGGCTCTCGGGGCGACGGCCGTCCAGGATCACCCAGGCGGCCGCCGCCGTCCCCAGTGCGATGGTGTAGATGCCGAAGGCCACCCGCCAACTCGTGGCCTCGGTGATGACTCCGGACAACAGCGGTATCGAGGCCAGCCCGATGGTGAGGACGGCGGAGTTCCGACCGATGAGCCGGGTGCGGTCGGCGCCGGTCCAATTGTCGCCGATGAGCACCACGGCCAGATTGACCAGGGCAGCGGATCCCACCCCTTGGAGGAAGCGGGCCAGGAGGAGGGTCTCGAACGTAGGGGCGATCGCCGCCAGGCCACCGAAGACCCCGAAGATGCCGAGGCAGACGGTCAGGACGATGCGGCGCCCAAAACGATCGGCGAGAAATCCGGCCACCGGGGCGATGACGATCCCCGCCACCGAGCCGGTGGCCACCAGGAGACCAGCCCGGTCCCCGGGAAGGTCGAAGTCGGCGAGGATGTCGGGGATCGCCGGCGTGACCAGGGTGTTGCTCAGGATCCCGGTCAGCGTGACGGTGAAGATGAAAGCCAGCGGCGGCCGTCGCGACATTCGCTCAACGGTAAGCATGGACGGCGGAACACCCAAGATGTGTCACGCGCGAGTATTGGAGGCGATGACGATCCGATGGCGCGATGAGGAGCCGGGGCTCCCCATCGACTTCGAGCAGTGCTCCAACGGTGAGTACGACCCCGAGCCGGTGACCCCCGTCCGGCGCCAAGCGGAGAGAGCTGCCCGGGCCGAGATCGAATCCGCGATCCGCCGCACCGGGATGGACCGTCGCTCGTTTCTCCGTTCAGCCAGTGCTCTCGCCATCTGCCTGGCCGCCATCGATGGCGCCGTGGCCACGGCCAAGAATCTGCCACCGGGCCGGTTCTATCCGTTCGACCCGTCTTCCCGACTCGACACCGAAGCGGCCAGGTCGATCCTGGGACCAACACAGTTCGTGTTCGACGTCCAGGGGCATCTCCTCGAGTACGACATCGACCCGTCGACCCGTGGTGACTGGTTCTGGGGTAATCAATTCCCCCAGGCCCGGTGTGAGGACGAGAACGACCCCAGAGCCTGCTTCTCGACCAATCACTTCCTCGAAGAGGTCTTCATTCGCTCCGATACGACCATGACCGCCCTTTCCGGGCTCCCGATCAATCCCGAGGGCAGCCCCCTCTCCAACGAGGTCATGGAAGAGACCAGGCAGCTTGTAGTCGCTCTGTCCGGTGACGAGCGTGTCGTGGTCAACGCCTTGGCCCTGCCGCAAACGGCGCCCATCGGCTCGGTCCTCGACGAGATGAGTCGCACCGTTGAAGAGAACCGGATTGCCGGCTGGAAGACCTTCACCCACTTCCCCTCCGGCATCCACTGGTGGCTGGACGACCACGACCCGAACCTCGTTCCGGTGGGGGACGCTTTCCTCGACCACCTGGTCACGATCGGGACACCGATCCTGTTCGTCCACAAGGGGTTGTCCAACCAGGCGCGATACGGGTCTCCCGAGGACATCGGCCCGGCGGCCGCCGCCCACCCGGAGGTGTCCTTCGTCGTCTATCACTCCGGGTTCGAGGTGAGACGGCGCGAGGGGCCTTACACGGAAGGGACCGCCAACGTGGGCGTCAACCGGCTGATCACGTCGTTGCGGCGGGTCGGGATCGGCCCGGGTGAGAATGTCTACGCGGAGCTCGGGTCCACCTGGTGGCACCTGCTTCGGCGGCCCGACGAGGCAGCACACGTCATCGGCAAGCTTCTCGTCGCCTTCGGGGAGGACAACATCCTCTGGGGAACAGACTCGATCTTCTACGGGTCGCCTCAGGGCCAGATCGATGCCTTCCGTGCCTTTCAGATCCCCGCCGAGATGCAGGATCGGTTCGGCTACCCGCCCCTGACCAGGGGCGCCAAGGCCAAGATCCTGGGCTGGAACGCAGCGAACCTGTACGGGATCGAGCCGATCACCGAACCCGTCGGATTCACCCGCGAGGACCTCGAGTTGGTCCGGGCCGAGCACCCGGTGCCCACCCGGTCCTGGGGTCCGCGAACGATCGAGGAGGTCAGGGAGCTGCGCGCCCACCACCGGGGATGGCCGTGAGATTTACGGCGACCCAGGGTTCTGGACATCGCTCAACGATGTGTGGAACCCTGGGTTCGCCGATGGCTCGATCAGGGGCAGGCGCCGATATTCGGGTTCCAGTCCTCGAACATCCCGGCCGGGTTTGCCTGCCAGATCCAGGCGTGGAGGACCCAGACGTTGAGCGCGCTGTTCAGATGGAAGTGTTGCCCGAAAAGGCTCGGTGGGCTCAACTGCCCGGCGGGCGGTGCCGTGTTGGGTACGATGTACTCAACGGCGACCAGCTTGAGCCGACCGTCCGATCTCACCTCGTAGACCATCGCCTCCGGGTGCAGGGGATCGACCGTGCCGTCCAACGCGGATAGGTCGACGTAGTGCTGTCCCATCCCCCCGACGGGAGAGTCGAAGCAATCGAGGAACTCCACGTAACCGCCGCTCACCGCTCTGTCCACGTCATGGAAGGCGGCAGTCGCTCGTCTCACCTGGGCCAGCTCCGAGCCGACCTCTGTCGCTGCAGCCACTGTCGCCAGCGTCATAAAGATCGCCGTGGCCAACATGATGCTCGTTCGTCTCATTCGTTCCCTCCCTAGCTGAATTGGCCCACTGCGTAGATCTCGTCGGCGACCAGGCCGTGGGCC
>CAZYCX010000023.1:0-32291 GCA_964645875.1 uncultured Acidimicrobiaceae bacterium | reverse complement strand
GCCCGGTCCTACCGGATGGCACTCTCCCAGCGCTATGCCCTCAGCGAGTTGAGGAAGAACTCGGGTGCCCAGTTCCATCCCGAGGTGGTCGACGCCTTCGAACGCGCTCTCGACAAGTCTGGCAAACGCTGGGGTGCCCCCCACGTGAACGACGAGGAGATGGCCCGCCGTCTCGCCGAAGAGCCGGAGCTGACCCTCCGTGGCTAACTGGCCTCCCCGCGTCCTGCTGCTCGCCTCGTGGTTGTTCCCCTTCGCCGTCGGAGGGGTAGGTCTCTACGCGGCCGTCCGTGCGGAGGGAAACCCGCTCTTCGTTCTCATCGCTGCCGCCGCGCTCGTCATCGGCTCGATGTTCGGAGTCGCCACCTCCAACTCGGGAAATCACTTCACGATGGGTCTGGCCGTGGCCGCGGCGATTCCCTTCGTCTTCTCCAGTATCGAGGCGATGACGGAGCCGTCGGCGTCGATCGCCGCTTACGGATTGGGCCTCGCCGTCGTGTGGGCGTTCCGCCACTCCCGGGGAGAGCGTCACAACGACCTGCTGCCGGTGATGGTCCGCCGCTTCGGCGGTTACGTGGTCTACGCAATCGTCTACTCGGCGATGCGGGTGGGGCTCTTCGCCGAGCTCGACGGCGGCTGGGAAGATCTCTTCCCATTCGCCGTGGCTGTAGCCGCCTGGCTCGGCGTCGAGGTGATCATCCGGGCGATGTTCGTGGTCGGGCCCCGGGAGCTGTCACGCAGCTATCTCGCCCGGGCCCTGCTCCACGACGTCAACGTGTTCATGGGGTTGGCGCTCACCGGCGCCCTCTTCGGGGAGCTCTTCCCTCCCATCGGATGGTGGGCCCTTCCCATCGCCCTGCTGCCCTACTCGTTCGCCCACTCGGCGTTCAAGCGCTTCCAGGAGACCAAGACCACTTATCGGCAGACGATCCGGGCCCTGGCCCGGATCCCCGAGGTCTCCGGTCTGGGCATCGATGGTCATGCCGACCGGACCACCGAGACCGCAACCTCCATCGCCAAGGAGCTCGGGCTCGGGCCGTCGCAGGTCGACGATGTCGAGTACGCGGCCTTGATGCACGACATCGGCCGGGTCAGTCTCAGCGAGCCTCAGATCCTGAAGATGGGCTACACCGAGGACGACCTGGCCCGGTGGAGTGCAGAGATCATCGCCGAGTCGCCCTACCTGGAGCGGGTCGCCCAGCAGGTCCGCCATCAGTACGACTCCTATCGCAAGCCTGGGGAGCAGGACGACCCGGACATCTCCCTCGTCTCCCGAATCATCAAAGTGGCGGCGGCCTACGACTGGAAGGTCCACAGGAGCACTATGTCGCCCCTCTCCGCCCTCGAGGAGTTGCACGCCGGAGCGGCCTACGAGTTCGACCCCGAGGTGGTGGCGTCGTTGCGCAGGTTGCTCGAGGCTCGAGGGGTGCTCCGGCGTTCGGCACGGGTCTGACCGGGCCCACCTTCACCCAGAGGGGGTCATTCGACCTGGCTATTCCTACCTCGACGATCTCGAGTTGCTCCGTCGGCTCACCACATCGAGGAGCACGAGAAACATCCCTCCGGGCCCGGGCCACCATGTCGCCACTGACGCCGGTTTCTCCGAGCAGGACTTCAGATCATGGACGATTCGCCGAGCCGGGCTGTGCCTGGGCCCCGTGCTTGAAGTAGCGCCGGGGCCGGCGGAGCTCGTGCTCCAGAAAGACACCGAGACCGAGGGCGAGGAATATGTCTCCGAGGCTGATCACCTCTCCGATGCCGACGAGACGCAGGGGGATGACGTCGGCGAAAAAGGTCAGCCGTGACGACTCGTCCAACAGGACGTGCTTGAAAGTCCCCGAGAGGTCGGGGTCGCTGACCGTGAAGCCGCTGGCCACCTCGGCGGCGCCTGCCAGCACCGGCATGCCGCCGTTGGCGGCGATCACGACGAAGTTCATCAGCACGCCGATCCCGGCGATCCACATCCCGGGCTTGGAGCGGTTGAGCAGCACCAGGATCATGAGCAGGCCGAACGAGACCAACACCATCGTCAGGCCGGCCGATTCGGACCAGTCCTGCTCGGGGAGGAACCCGGTTCCGAGCTGGAGACCGAGCGCGATGAAGAGGAGCCACCACGCCCGCAGCTCGATGTCTCCCAGGTTGACGAGCCTGCCGCCACGCAGCACTGCGATGGTCAGTGCCAGGAAGATGACGATGGCCAGCCATAGCATGGGATTCGACGGTAATCGAGCGACAGAGGCAAGGGGAGTGTGCGAAAAATGACGGTGAGATACGGCGTCTCGGAAGGTCGCGCCACCATCACGATCGACGACCCCGAGCGTCACAACCCGATGTCGGTCGAGACGATGCATGGCCTCCTCGAGAAGACTCGTAAGGCAATGGAAGACCCTGATGTGAGAGTCGTCGTCTACACGGGCGCCGGCGAGAAGGCGTTCTGTGCCGGAGGCGATCTGTCGGGCTCGTTCGTCGACGATCCCATCGGCCTCCACCGGGGTCGCGGCGACATCGCCAACCTGTTCCGGCTGATGATGCGGGGCGGGAAGCCCACCGTCGCCCGCGTCAACGGTCACGCCCTCGCCGGCGGGTTCGGCCTCGCCGTAGCCTGCGACATCACCATCTGTGTCGACGACGCCAAGCTGGGGACGACCGAGGTGAAGGTCGGTCTCTGGCCGATGATGATCTCCGCGGTGCTGGTACGCGCCATGCCGCGTAAGGCTGTCCTGGAGATGATGCTCACCGGCAGGATCATCACCCCCGACGAGGCGCTTCGGCTCGGGGCGGTGAGCCGGGTGGTTTCCCGCGATCGACTCGACGCCGCCGTCGATGAAGTCGTCGATGCCCTCCGCTCGTCGAGCCCGACCACTCTCATGGTGGGCAAGGACGCTTTCTATGCGATGGCGGATTCCGACCTCGACACCGCGCTCGACCGTCTCCAAGGGGGCCTGACCGAGATCGCCATGACCGAAGACGCGGCCGAAGGTGTCTCCGCATTCATCGAGAAGCGGCCACCGGAGTGGAGCGGCCGTTAGCACACGGTGTTGCCCAATCAGGGGGCCAATGCGTCTCTCACCTCGGTGAAGAGGCGGGTCGCCCGTTCTTCGTCGATCGGGCTGTCGGGGTTCACGACCGAGCCGGCAGTGACGAACGTTCGGCCGTCGGCCCGGGTCACGAACCACACCGCGAGCAGGCCCGGCTCTTCGCCTAGTTTCGCCCACGTGCGGTCCCATGGCCCAGCGGGCTCGCCATTCGCCTCGAGGATCGAGGCCAATCGAGGATCCCCCTCGGTCAGGTCGATCAGGCCGACGGCGAGCTCACAGAGATCGACGGGGCTGGCGAACCAGGCGAGTTGATCGGGGTCGACCGGTCTCACCCAGTCTCTCACCGGCACATCCGCCGGGGTGATCTCGGATATCTGTTCGAGAATCGACCGCCGGCTCTCTTCATCGCCCTGCAGCCATTGGATCCGTAGCCCGGAAGCGGGCCCGACTTTGAGCGCGGCTAGCTCCCGGGTGGTCAACAGGGGGGTGTTGAGCCCTCCGGAGGTGTGGCCGAACCGCTCCATCGACGCCGAGACCTCGTCGCGGCCGAGGAGGTCGATGAGGTGGTCGGTGGCGGTGTTGTCTGACAGGGTGGTCATCATCTCGGCCGCTTCGAACACAGTGACGGTGTCTCCCTCCGATCGACCCTGGAGGGAGCCGGGCGGAACGCTCTTCAACCGTTCCTCGACCACTACTGGTTCATCCCAATCCACGCCACCCGCGGAGACCGCCCCGGCGAGGGCGGCGAGCACATAGATCTGCACCACCGATCCGATGGGTGCGGGCTGGTCAGCCTCCATCCCCGCGATCTCCTGACAACTGCCGGAGCTGACTTCAGCGGACACGATGCGCAGCTCACCCAACTCGCCGAGCCGGTCGAGAGTCGTTGCGAGCTCCTCGGAGAGCTCATCCGGCTCCGGTGTCGTCGTGCTGGTGGTGGCGGCGGTGGTGGCTGTGACAGCCGATGTGTCCTGGGGCTGGGCCGTCGTGGTGGTGCCGGTTTCGGTGCAAGCGGCTACCAGACTTCCGGCCAGCAGGGCGCTCAGGACGACACCGCCCCATCTCCTTCGGGCCAACATGGTCGACAACCTCGTCTCCGGCATCGATTCCAAGCTAACCCCGTTGTAGAGATGCGGGATTGTGTAGCGAGACGCCGGTTCTAGCCTCTTGTCCAATGAGGTATCGGGTCCTGGTGGCGGGGTGGGCACTCATCTGGAGCAGTCTCTTGCTCTTCGGTTACGTCGGCTGGCAGCTGTGGGTGACCGATTGGCTCAACGCGGGCCAGCAGGCGGAGGCGTCCGGAGCTCTGCGCGCCGAGCTGTCGCTGCCGGCCCCATCTCCCCAGTCGATCGATCCCCAGGACTCCTTCGACGACGTCGAGCAGCCGCCTGATGACGTTCCCGAGACCGTCGAGTACTTCCCTGAGGAGCATTCCGACATCGGTGAGGCGTTCGGCTTTCTCACCATTCCCGCCATCGGGATCGAGGACATCGTTCTCTACGAGGGGGTCGATCGGGAGACGCTCAAGAAGGGCCCGGGGCACATGGAGCGCACTCCGCTTCCCGGCCAACCGGGCAACTCGGTGATCTCAGGGCATCGCACCACATACGGGCGGCCATTCTTCGACTTCGACCTGTTGGAGCCCGGAGACACGGTGGAGGTCGAGACCGCCGTCGGTACCCACGTCTACGAGGTCCGGGAGATCATCGTGGTCGAGCCGACCGATGTCTGGGTCACCGACCACAGGGATGGCGGGTGGCTGACCATGACGACCTGCGAGCCCAAGTTCTCGGCCCGTCAACGTCTCGTGATCTGGGCGGAGATGGTCGACGGGCCGAACCTCGATTTCATCAGGCTGCAGGACCTCCTCGGCCACCGCCTGCCGACGATGCCGGTGGGATAGGCTCAGCCGAAGACGAGCCCTTCGAGGATCTCCTCGTCGACGATCCCGTTGAAGACATCGGTGATCGTCCCGTTGCTGTCGATGATGTAGGTGGCGGGAAGACCCAGGTTGGGGTAGGCGTCCTCGAAGCCGGTCGTGCCCATCGCCAGCGGATAGGAAGCGCCGATCTCCGCAGCGAACTCACGTGCCGACCGCTCGGAATCTTCGACGGCGACACCGATCACCTGAACTTCGGGATGGGATTCCGCGAACGCCGAGATGTCGGGGATCTCCTCCCGGCACGGGGGGCACCATGACGCCCAGAGGTTGACCACTACCGGTGTGCCGCGGGCCTCGGACAGCGTGAACGTCGCTCCGTCGAACACCTCGACGGAGAACTCGGGCGCCGGCTGGCCGATCTGGGCGATCTCGGTCGGGCCGGAGCGAACGATCCACCCGACGATGAGACCGGCCACCACCACGGCGACGAACACCCCGGTCAGTTTGAGCCCGGGCCCGGGGAGAGGCCCCGGTCTCTCCTCAGTCAGAAGCCATCCTCCTGAGCACGTAGTGGAGAATTCCACCGTGACGGAGATATTCCACCTCGATCGGGGTGTCGACCCGCGCCACCGTCACGAACTCGACCTTCGTCCCGTCGTCCTTGGTGGCGACCACCTCGATCGTCTGTCGAGGGCGAAGGTCGTCGTCGACGGCGATGTCGTAGGTCTCGGTGCCGTCGAGGCCCAGAGTGGCGGCGCCCTGGCCGTCGACGAAGTTGAGAGGCAGCACACCCATCATCACCAGATTCGAGCGGTGGATGCGCTCGAAAGACTTCGTGATCACCGCCTCGACTCCGAGCAGGAAAGCCCCCTTCGCCGCCCAGTCCCGTGATGAGCCCATGCCGTAATCCTCTCCTCCCAGGACGATGAGAGGTATGCCTCTCTCCTTGTAGGAGAGGGAAGCCTCGTAGATCGATTTGACCTTTCCGTCGGTGAAGTCGGTGGTCCAGCCACCTTCGGTGCCGGGGGCGAGCTCGTTGCGGACCCTGATGTTGGCGAAGGTGCCCCGGGTCATCACCCGGTCGTTGCCACGGCGCGAGCCGTAGCTGTTGAACATCGGAGGCTGCACTCCGCGTTCGATCAGGTACTTGCCCGCCGGGGACTCGATCGCGATCGATCCGGCCGGACTGATGTGGTCGGTGGTCACCGAGTCACCCAACTTGACCAGCACCCGGGCACCCACGAGTGGCTCGATCGGGTGCAACTCGGGGGTGAGGTCGGTGAAGAAGGGCGGCTCCTGGACGTACGTCGAATCCGCGTTCCATTCGTACAGGGCCGACTCGGGCGTGGAGATCTCACGCCATTCGTCCGAGCCGGTGAATACGTCGCCGTACTTGTCGACGAACTGGCTCTGGCGGACGCTCTTGCTCACGATGGCGGCGATCTCCTCCTGTGTGGGCCAGACGTCCTTGAGGAACACGTCCTCTCCGTCCACGTCCTTGCCGATCGGCTCCTCGATCGGATCCCAGTCGATGGTCCCGGCGATGGCGTAGGCAACGACGAGTGGCGGAGAAGCCAGGTAGTTAGCCCGCACATCCGGTGAGATGCGTCCTTCGAAGTTCCGGTTTCCGGAGAGAACCGAAGCGGACACCAGGTCATGGGCGTTGATCGCCTCGGAGATCGGCTCTGGTAGCGGCCCCGAGTTGCCGATGCAGGTGGTGCAGCCGTATCCGACGACGCCGAAGCCGAGGCCCTCGAGATCCTCGAGGAGTCCCGAGTCGGTCAGGTACTCGGTGACCACCTTCGATCCCGGAGCCAGCGAACTCTTCACCCAGGGCTGGCGCTGTAGCCCGAGCTGGCGTGCCTTTCGAGCCACCAGGCCGGCAGCCACCATCACGTCGGGGTTGGAGGTGTTGGTGCACGAGGTGATGGCGGCGATGACCACGTGACCATCGCGCAGGGTGAAAGTGTCTCCTTCGTACTCGACCAGCACCGTGGTCGGGGCGTCGACCGGTTCGGTGGCCGCCCCTCCTTCGTCCTCCCAGCTGACCACGGTCGAGGAGCGTGACCCTCCGTTCTTCCCGAAGATGTTGGTGAGGTCGGCGTTCCACTGCTCCTGCATCGCCGAGAGTCCGATGCGATCCTGGGGGCGTTTCGGCCCAGCCAGGGACGGCTCCACCGTCGACATGTCGAGCTCCAGCTCGGCGCTGTAGGTGATCGATCGGGAATCGTCACGCCACAGCCCCTGGGTCTTGTAGTACTGCTCGACGGTGTCGATCAGCTTGTCGTCACGGCCGGTGAGGCGGAGATACTTCAACGTCTGATCGTCGACGGGGAAGAAGCCGACGGTGGCGCCGTACTCGGGTGCCATGTTGGCGATCGTCGCCCGGTTCGCCAGCGGCATGTCGTCGAGACCCGGGCCGTGGAACTCCACGAACTTGCCCACCACACCGTAATCGCGCAGTATCTCGGTAACTCGCAAGACCAGGTCCGTCGCCGTGGACCCCTCGGGGAGCCGCCCGGTGAGTCGGAATCCGACCACCTCGGGGAGGAGCATGTAGATGGGCTGGCCGACCATGGCCGCCTCGGCCTCGATGCCCCCGACGCCCCAGCCGACGACACCGAGCCCGTTGATCATGGTCGTGTGCGAGTCGGTGCCCACCAGGCTGTCCGGGTAGAGGTGTTCCCCGTCGTCCCAGACCACCTTGGCCAGATATTCGAGGTTGACCTGGTGGACGATGCCGGTGGCGGGCGGGACCACCCGGAAGTTGGCGAAGGCCGACTGGCCCCATTTGAGGAACTCGTATCGCTCCTGGTTGCGCTCGAACTCCTTGGCGGAGTTGATGATGAGTGCATCCGGTCGAGCGAAGGCGTCGACCTGCACCGAGTGGTCGATCACCAGGTCGGCGGGGATCAACGGATTTACCTTCTGGGCCGAGCCCTCGTCACCGGTCATGCGCACGATGGCGGCGCGCATGGCAGCCAGATCGACCACGGCCGGGACACCGGTGAAGTCCTGGAGCACGACCCGGCCCGGGATGAAGGGGATCTCTGAATCCCCGACGTCGGTGGGGTCGTAGGCCGCGATATGACGGACGTCGGGTTCGGTGATGCTGACTCCGTCCATGTTGCGCAGGGCCGCCTCGAGCAGCACCTTGATCGAGTAGGGAAGTCTCTCCACTCCCGCGATGGCGTCGAGTCGAGCGATCGCGCGGGTCCCCAGTGCCGTTTCCAGTGTGCCGCGTGCCCCGAATGGGTCGTTGGACATTTCAGCCTTTCAAAGTGGGGAGAGTCTCTGGTCCGAGCCTAATGAAGCGGGGTTGTTCCTCCACCCGACGCCGAAGAAACAACCGGCAAGCTTTCGCTTTGCCGTATCTTCATCGTCGAATGACTTCCTCTGCGAGGAAGGTCCCCAGGTTGGCTTCGTAGATCTCGGGGGCCACGTTCCAACTGGTCACATGTCCGGCCTCCGCCAACTCGACCAGGCGAACCAGGTCCGGTGAGGCCTGCTCGAGACGTCGAGAGACTTCGACCGGCACGCGGTCGTCCATGGTTCCGTGGAAGACCAGTGTGGGCACGGTCACGATGTCGCCGGCGCGCTCGGCGTAGTCGATCCCACCCCAGTCGACGTCCCATCTCAAGTCGGCGATGAACATTGCAACGGATGTGAGCGAGCCTGGAACCGGGAGGGCCGTTCCCGGGAGGGTGCGCTTGGAAGCCTCGTATCTCACCGTCTCCGCCATGTCGATATTCGGTGAGTCCAGGACCATCGCTGTCACCTGGTCGGCCAGATCGGAGTTCTCCATGAACGCGAGGTGGATGGCAGCGCCCGTGCTGTAGCCGACGAGGACGATCCTCTCGGCTCCGCTGGCAATGGCGTACTCGACTGCAGCTTCGACATCCTCCCATTCGGTGCGACCGAACTTGTAGCGACCGCTCGGGTCCGGCGGGGCGCCTTCGTCGTTCCGGTAGTCGATGAGCAGAGAGGTGATACCCATGGAGTTGTAGGTGGGCAGGCTTCTCAAGGCCTCTCGCCGTGATGCCCGCCAACCGTGGGCGTGGATCGCCCATCCCGAGCCGTCGCCGGCCTGGATCTTCCACGCGCCCATCTCGCCCAGCGGTGAAGGGAACGAGACCTCCTCGAAGTCCAGCCCGATATCGTGAGGGTCGCTCTCGAAGGTCCAGCTCTCGATGTCGACTTGCTCACAGCTCTCCAACGCACCGGTGCAGATCGGCGGGAGTGGCTCTCTTAGCGTGACGAATAGCCGGGTCACTGCGCGGCTATCTATCTCGATTATCTGAGCGATCTGCCCGTATCCACCATCCCACGCCAATCCGGCCATTCCGGGTCTGGTGGTGTCCTCTCGCGCCTCGGCGGAGGTCAGCGTGATCGTGTCGTCGCCGATGGCGGTGACATAGACACCATTGTCAGGGGTGGGTCCCTGGGGCGTGAGCGCATCGGCGAGGATCATGTTGGCGAAGATGATTCCGCCGGCGACGTAGAAGAGGAAGACCAGCCCTGCGAGTGTCGCCACCGTGATCTTGGTCCAGCGATGCTTTCTCGAACCAGCCATTTGTCCCTCCTTTGGACTGGTTCGATCATTGCCCTCGATACTGACACCGCCTATCGGGGTTCACCCCTATGGGCTAGATGAAATCGCCCGGCTGGACGAACCCGGTTTCGAAGGCGAGCCGGGTCACCTCGTTGCGGCTGGCGACGCCGAGCTTTTCGAAGACGTGCTTCATGTGGGTCTCGAGGGTCTTCTGGCTCATGCCGAGTTCCTCAGCCGCCTCCCGGTACTTGAAGCCACGGGCGATCATAGTCACCACCTCACGCTCTCTCTGGGTGAGGCTTTCCAGCTCGGACTGGGATCCTGCGACCTCGTCGATCTTGAGTAGGTGGCCCGCGACGTACCTGGAAACGGGTCGACCACCGGACAGCACATCGTCGATCTGCCCCTCCAACTCGAACCCTTCTGTCGTCTTCACGACGTATCCATCGACACCTGCCTTGAAGAGGCGGACGACGTCCTGGGCCGAGGTCGAGACCGTGAAGGCCAGGAACTTGATCTCGGGCGCCTTCGGCCTCACCCCTTCGATCACCGCCGCACCACCGCCACCCGGGAATTGGACATCGAGGAGTACGAGATCGGGGCGTCGCTCCAAGATCAATTCGATGGCTGCCGAAGCATCCGACGCCGACCCCACGAGCACGTATCGATTCTCGAGGTACTTCTCGAGGCCGAACAGGGTCAATGGGTGGTCTTCGACGAGGAAGACCTTCGGACGGAAGTTTTCTGTCATGGCAAGGGAAGGACGATCTGGACTTCGGTGCCGCTGCCTGGAGCTGTGCGGATCTCGGCGGTTCCGCCCACAGCCTCCATGCGGGCGCGAATCGAGCCGTCGATGCCGGTGCCGGCGATGGTGGGGTCGAAACCGACGCCGCGATCGCGCACATTGACCTGAAGGCGGCTGCTGGTGATCTCAGAGAACAAGTCGATGGTCTTCACGCCCGAATGCCGGGCGGCATTCGTCATCGCCTCCGCTGCGGCAGAGACCACTGCTCGGAGACGCTCGTCCATCGCGGCATCGTCCTTGACGACCTGTTCGATCTCCACGCGGAACCGATCCTCCACCTCGGCGCGGGCATCGAGGAGACGGGCTCGGAAGCTGTCCTGATACGGAGACTGGTACTCGTTGATGGTGCGTCGGAGATCTCGCTCCTGGACTCGGGCGAGGTAGCGGACCTCGCCGGGATCGTCCACAGAAGCGCTGATCAGTTTCAGCGTCTGCAACACGGAGTCGTGGAGCCGGCGGGCGATCATCGTTCTTTCCTCGAGACGGGCCGACTTCCGCTGTTCCTCGGCGAGCTCACGTTCCGCAGCAGCGCGCTCGTCTTCGGCTACGAGGCGTAATTGCTCGCGCTCCCGCAGGTTCTCGAATGCCCAGCCCACAACGGCAGCGACGATCACATATTGGATGCTGCCGAACGTCCGTGTCGGCGCGAGCCCCATCAGGATGTGCAGATATCCCATGATGAATGTCCCGGCAAGTCCTGCGAGAACGGTCACCCTGAAGCTGGTGGCGTACGCGATGACGAAGAGAGTCGACGCGGGATAGCCGCCGACGATGAAGCCATCGTGCCCGGCGATCCATCCGCCCGCTGCTAGGAAAACCGTCACAGCGGAATCGAGGATCAGGTACCAAGTCTCGCCGAGAAACTCTCGCTTGGCGGCGAGGAACGTCAACGCTGTGCCCGCGGACGCGATGCCCATGATTGTGAGGACTATCCCGACGCTGAGCCCCGGGTCCTGTGGTGCCTGCGTCAATGCAACCAGACCGATGATCAGCAGCCACACTCCGCTGAGCAGCCGCATGAGGAGGACTACCCGGGTCAGGGTTCGGTCCACCGGGAGTCGCGTTTGATGCCTGAATTTGGCCTCTTTCACAGAGAAAGAGTATCCCGGTGCGGATTGCCAGGCTCACGAATGGGTTGCCTCGTCCGCCATCAGGATGCGCTCCATCCGGAAGCACGAAATATCCGCACCGCACCGACGGATGATCGGGTTGTCTCCGGCCGTCTGCGCGAACTCGGGGCGCCAGACTTCGCCCAGCGGGGCCTGCAACCCTGGGTTGGCGGTATCGGTGGGTTCAGCCGATGGTGACCGGGACCTGGGTGACGCAGTCGTCGTCGAGGGAGTGGTGGGGGATGACCACCGGGTTGCACGGATGCGACATGGCCCCGAAGAGCCCGGCGACGATGCCGCGATCCAACGAGCAGATCACCTCCGGGTGGTTGGTGGCGGTCTCTCCGAAGGGGCAGTGGGAGGTGAGCAGACGCTGGCCCTCGATGTCGGGGTCGACCGAGAAGCCGAGCCCGGTCATGGCGCTGGCCACCGCCTGAACCGCCTCGTCGTATCCGGGCTCGTCACCGGCACCGATCTCGGCGGCGAGCTTCTGGCCGTACGACCGTCCCACCTTCTCGGCGATCTCGGCCACGTCGGGAGGAGACACCTCCTCCAACACCTGAAAGAGCATCTCGGTGAGCATCTCGAAACGTCGGGGGGCGAAGTGGACGCTCACTTCCTTGTTGGTCGGCTCGTAGGTCTTGGCCGGGCGGCCTGCCCCCGGTCCCCCCGAACGGCGCTGCTGGCTGACCTTGAGATAGCCGTCGCCGGCGAGTCGGTCGAGATGGTGACGGGCGACGTTGGGATGGATGTCGAACAAGGCGGCGACCTTCGAGGTCGTCATCGGCTCGACCGACTCACGAACCGCGATGTATATGGCGCGTCGGGTGGGATCTCCCAGCGAAGAAGTGAGATCCGAGATCCTGGCGTCGAGTGTCTCTGTGTCCATGAGGGGTACGTCCTGGCGAAAACTATAGTTTCGACAGGCTTCTAACCACTGTCGCCGTAGGGGAATCAGATGGCCGAACAATCCCAGCTGCTGGATGCGGTCGCGTCCATCGAGTCGCCGCTCTTCGTTGGACGCACCCTCGGTGAGCTCGGCCTCGTCAAAGATGTCAGCAAGAAGCTCACCGGCAAGGTGAAGGTGGAGCTACTCCTCCCCACCGCACCGCCCCCCACCCTCGATGAGCGTCTCCGTGAGGCGTTGTCACCGTTCACCACCGGCGCCGACGTCGATGTGGAGATCATGGAGGACGATGCCGTCCTCGGCTGGATGAACGAGTTGAAGGAGAAGGTGGGCCCCCCGATCGGAGAGCCCGGCTCGGCGACCCGCACCGTTGCCGTCTCCTCGGGCAAGGGCGGCGTGGGAAAGTCGTCGATATCGGCGAACCTGGCGGTGGCGCTGACCAGGACCGGCCACAAAGTGGGCATCGTCGACGGGGACATCTGGGGGTTCTCGATCCCGTCGATGCTCGGTGTCACCCACCCACCGGTGATGGTGGGGGAGATGATCGTGCCTCCCGTCGCCCACCGGGTGAAGGTCATGTCCATGGACTATTTCGTCGGAGACGACAAGGCTGTCATCTGGCGTGGGCCCATGCTCCACAAGGCGATCGAGCAGTTCCTCAAGGACGTCTTCTGGGACGACCTCGATTTCCTCATCGTGGACATGCCCCCCGGCACCGGGGATATCGCCATCTCGATGGCTCAGTTCCTTCCCCGTGCTCAGGTCCTCCTGGCCACCACTCCTCAGCCCACCGCACAGCGGGTTGCCCGCCGGGCCGCGTTGATGGCCGCCGAGGTGGACCAGGATGTGATCGGAGTGGTGGAGAACATGTCGTGGTTCACCGGCGACGACGGAAAGCGGTATGAGCTGTTCGGATCGGGAGGTGGACAGGCTCTGGCCGATGAGCTCGGTGTCGATCTCATGGCACAGGTTCCGCTGGTGCCGGCGATGGGGCGTGGCGCCGACGAGGGCAAGCCGGCCGTAGTGGCGGTACCCGGATCCGAGGCTGCCGCGGCATTCGACACCCTTGCGGAGGCAGTGATCGAGAAGCGGCCGAGGATTCGCACCAATCCCGCTTTGGTGATCAAGTGACCCCCCGGGATGTCACCCGGTCGACCCTCGGATGGGCGTTCGGGATGTCGGTCACGATCCTTCTCTTCTCCCTCTGGGGTAGGGCTGTGGTGATCGACACCGACACGCTGGCCGAGTCCCTATCGCCGCTGGCGGGCACCGCCATCGTCAGCGACCTCCTCGGCGATTGGATGGCCGACGAGATGGTGGACGCGGGCGCCGACCCCGACTTGGTCGAACCGAGCATCGACTACTACCTCCAATCCAGTGGCGTGGGGGAGGCGCTCGATCAACTGGTGGTCGAGATGGTGCATGCGGCCGGGTCATCGGGTCCAGAGGCAGCCACGATCGACATGGCCGCCTTGATCGGCCCGTCGGTGCCCGAGCTCACCGTGGGCCTGTCTCAGATGGGTTATCCGGTGAACCAGGAGCAGGTGGCGGACATCGTGGCCCGGTTCGACCCACTGGTGATCCGCCAACCCGGCGCGGACCCGATCGTCGGCCCTTCCTCCCCGACGGCAGCCCGGCTCGGAACGGCGGCACTGCTCGCCCTCATCGCGCTCGTCGGCTTCGGATCTGCGTACGCTGCCCTATCCGAGGATCGGATCTGGGCGGTGAAGAACCTGCTGACGAGGGTGGCCATCGGTGGCCTCAGCTTCGCCGTGTTTCTCCGCGTCGGTTCCTGGGTGCTCGACCCCAGAGGGGGACGGGCGCCGGTACAGGCCACCATCTCCGAGGTGGCGCGATCCAAGTGGTTGGTGCCCCTGGAGGTGGCTCTCGTTGCCGCGGTGGCGGCCGGGGCGATCTACTACTGGCGGCGCCGGATCAGACAGGGGGAAGCGATCCCATCGCCAGACGCGTCACCCACACCGCGATCAGAGCAATCAGAGTCGCTATCAGGACGCCGTTGAGCATCCGATTGCTCATCGGCTGAATCCGCCCGGTTCGCCTCAGCACGAACCAGGCCCACGCGACCGCGGCGAGGAGCGCGATAGCGGGCACCAAAGGGTGATAGGCGATGGCAGAGGCGAAATCTCCGCGGAGGAGCTGCCCGGCCGCCCTGGTCATCCCACATCCCGGACAGGCCATGCCGGTGGCCAGCGCGAACGGGCACACCGTCGGGGCGTCCTCGAACCCCTGGGCGAGGGTGAGCATGCCGACCACGGCGAGAGGGGAGAGGAAGATGAGCCGATCGCGCCGGGTCAGTGTCATGACTCCAGGTTACGCCGACCGGTCACGCCCTCCCGACTGCATTGCATAGTTGCGTCGGGACATCCCGGTGGTGGTGGCGAAGCCCAACTCGGCGTAGAAGCGGGAGAGATTGGCGTCACAGACCAGGTCGACCATGTAGAGATCGCCGATGTCATCCATCAGCTGATTGATCAACGAGTGACCGATTCCCTTGTCCTGTTCGTCGGGGACGACTTCGAGGAGGGTGATGAACGCGGAGAGGATCCCATCGGAGAGAGCGGTGACGAATCCGATGACCTTTTCGTTCCTGACGGCGACGACCACGTGGGTCGACGACTGGAGGATGCGGAGCAGCGTCTCGGGAGACGGGGGGTCGACCCACCCCTCGAAGAACTCTCCGTCCAGTTGATCGGAGGTCAAACCCTCGGCCGTCGTCTGGTAAGTGAGAGTGCTCATATCCCTATCTTGTCTAGCGTCCGGTACAGGTAAGCGGCCGGGGTGAGGAACCAGGCCGTTCTCCCTGTGTAGTAGAAGCGGCCATCATGGGCAATACGGCTGTAGACGCTGGGAGGGTCTTCACCGAGCAGCATCCCGGCCAATTCGTGGCCCAGTTGACAGGAGAGGCCGACTCCGTGGCCGGCGTATCCCAGGGCGTACCAGGCACCTTCGATCTTCCCGATGTGAGGGGTCAGATCGAACGGTACGCCCAGCTTTCCTCCCCAGACGTGGGTGATGTCGGTGGCGTCCAACTCGGGCCAGAAGCGCACCAGAGCCCTTCTCAGGTCGATCGCCGAGTCCTCGAGATCGAGGTGGGGGTGGAGGCTGCGTCTCCCGCCGAGGAGGATGCGGTCGTCGTGGGTCCGACGCATGTAGTTCAGCAGTCGGCGCTTGGTGAAGGTCATCGCCCCGCCGGGGAAGATCCGCTCCCCCCGCTCGGGCCCGATCGGCTCGGTGACGATGATGTATGAGCCGATGGGCACCACCAGCCGCGCCAGACCCGGTATCGGTTGGCGGGAGGTGTAGCCGTTGGTGGCGACGACGACCTGGCCGGCGTCGATAGAGCCCTGCGAGGTCTTGACGCGCAGACCGGAGGAGGTCTGCTCGATGGTCTGGGCCTCACAATGGTCGACCAGCACGGCACCGCCCTTCCTGGCCAAGCCGGCGAGACCGAAGGAGAGCCGGGCCGGTTGGACACCGAAGCCCTCGGGCTCGTACAGGGCGACGTCGAAGTGGTCGCCGCCGACGACGGTGCCCACATCCCCGCCGGTGAGGACTTCCCAGTCCACCCCCAGGTTCTCCCGGTACCAGGCGATGGCCTTCTCGAAGCTCTTGCGCTGCCGCTCTCCTTTGCCCAGGGCGGCCATTCCGCCCTCGTGGGTCAGCGCGTGGATGCCGGGCTGTCCGGCGAGGTCGCGGACCAGCTCGACCGAGCGCACCGTCGACGCCCACATCTCGCGCCCGACCTCGGGCCCGTGACGGGCGAAGATGGTCCTGATCCCCGCCTTCACATCGGGCGAGACCATGCCACCGTTGATCGAGGAAGCGCCAGCGGCGATCTCGCCGCGGTCGATCACCGCCACCGACTGGCCGGCCCGGGCGAGCCGCAACGCCGCGGAAAGGCCGGTGAGCCCCGACCCGATCACCGCCACGTCGGCGTCGGACGGGAGCGGGTCGCTTCCCAGGTCTCCCGGTCTCGGGTGGTCCTCCACCCAGAACGGGGTCAGTTTCACAGGCTGCGCAACCCCTTCGCGAACAGCCCACCCATCTCCGTCACCTGTGCTGGGGTCATGGTCAGCGGAGGTGACACCTGGAGACCTCCGCCTCCGACCGCGCGGGTGAGTACTCCCGCCTCCCGGCAGGCGGTAGCAGCCCGATAGGGGAGGGTGTCGTCGTCGCCCACTTCCAATTGGATCGCGGCCAGGGCGCCAACGCCCCGGCGGATGCTCGACACGACGTCGATCTCCTCGAGGGGGAGCAAGGCGTCGTAGATCTCGTCTTCCAACTCGGCCGCACGGTCGAGAAGCCCTTCCCGCTCGATGATGTCCATGACCTCGATGCCGGCGACACATGCCGTGGAGTGCCCCGAGTAGGTGTAGCCGTGGCGGAACACCAGCCCGGGAGTGTCGAAGAAGGGCTCAGCGATGTGGGAGGCGGCAACCACCCCTCCTAGTGGCGCGTAGCCGCAGGTGACACCCTTGGCGAAGGTGATCAGGTCGGGCTCGAGCCCGTACTTGTTGGCGGCGAACCAGTCGCCGATCCGGCCGAACCCGGTGATGACCTCGTCGGATATGTAGAGCCCGCCGGCCTGCCTGATCGCCTCCCGAACCCGTTCCAGGTAGTCCGGGGATACGGGGCGGACTCCGCCTGCCCCGATCACCGCCTCGACGAAGATGCCGGCGATTCGATCGGCTCCGGCATGGTCGATCGCCTTCTCCACGGCCTCGGCGTCGTCGTAGGGGACCATCACCACGTCGGACACCAGCTCGCCGCCGTATCCGACCCGGTTGGGCTCCATCCCTCCGAGGGTGGTGCCGTAGGTGTGCATGCCGTGGTAGGCCCACTCCCTGGCGATGAATACGGTGCGGTCTGGCTGTCCTATCGCGTTGAAGTAGCGCCGCGCCAGCTTGGCGGCGGTGTCGATGGCGTCGGAGCCTCCCGAGCCGAAGAAGACCTTGGAGTCGGGGTCGGGCGACACTCGGGCGATCCTTTCCGCCAGTTCGATGGGGGGCCGGGTGGCGTACTCGATGAAGGAATGGAAGGCCGGCAGCTTTCGGGCCTGGGCGTCCATGGCGTCGATGACCTCGTCACGGCCGTAGCCGATGTTCATGTACCACAGTGACGCCGCCGCATCGAGATAGCGGTTGCCCTCTTCGTCGTATACGTAGATGCCTTCGCCTCGATCGACGATGAACGGCGCGTGCTGCACCTTGGACATGTCGGCGAAGGGGTGCCAGAACGATCCCATGACGCGGCAGGCTAGCTGTGCCTACTGCTTCCTAATGCTCCAGGGCCGGTATACCGGCCCTGGAGCACAGAGAAAGGGTGGACCAGGCGGATCGTCTCATTCCGTGGACTCGAACGAGCCGAGGTATGCCTTGACTTCCGCCTCCGACCGCAACCGGTGCACGGTGGCGTGCTCCCAGCTCCCATCGGTGAGGGCTTGCTCGTACTTCTCCCGCACATGGGCATGACGGGTCCAGGTCCAGACCACGATGTTCCGGAGAGGGTCGAGACGGTAGAGGTTGGAGAACGGCTCCCTCACCCCGGGCCAGATCTCTTCCCTGGTGAGCACTCTCCTGAGAGTCCTCCTCACCACTCGTGACATCGCAGTACGGCGTGGTAGGTCGAGCCAGACGAAGGTGTCCGCTTTGGGCCAGACCACATCCCTGGTCCCGTGACTGGTGTAGTTGCCGTCGACCACCCAGCGCGCGGCGTCGGTGAACTCGTCGAGGGTCGGAAGGAACTCGTCGTGGGCCTCGTCGGCGAGGCCATGACGGTGGAACACCGAGTCCATCTCCAGGTGGGGCACACCGAGGGCAGTGGCCAGTCTCCGGGCGAAAGTGGTCTTTCCCGATCCGCTGCTTCCGACGACGACAATGCGCTCCATTCGAGCCATAGCATCGAGACATGGTCGCAGGTCTCGTCGTCAAGCCCTTCCGCTCGCTGCCCGAGGACGTCTCGGTCCTTCTCGAAAGCAGCCGGTCCGAGGGACACAACCTGGTGGAGCGTCTCGTCGACCATTGGCGCGACGGGTCCAATCGTTTCGACCGCCCCGGAGAGTTGGCGTGCGAAGCGCGGCTCGGCTCCAAGCTGGTGGCTGTTGGCGGGCTCAACCAGGACCCGTATCTGGACGATCCGGGTGTGGGACGCGTCCGACATGTCTACGTGGTGCCTGAGGCCAGAGGGCAAGGCGTCGGCCGTGCACTCGTGATGTCACTCGTCGATCACGCACGCGACCGTTTCACACGAGTGAGACTGAGGACGACCGATCCGGAGTCCGCCGAGTTCTACCTACAGATCGGCTTCGTGGAGACCCACGACGAGGAGGACTCAACCCACCAGATAGAGCTCTCACAGCGTCGCCGGCCGCCATACTCCCGCCGATGAAAGCGGATCTGGTGATTCGTGGTGGTCGAGTCTTCACGGCGGACCCTTCCCAGATGTTCGTCGAGGCGGTGGCAGTGGTGGGCGACCGGATTGCCGCCGTCGGGCCGGAGGCCGAGGAGGCGTCGGCCCGTGAGGTCATCGACCTGGACGGCGCCCTGGCCACACCGGGTTTCATCGATGCCCACGTCCATCCCGCCAGCAGCGGGCTCGACAAGCTGCGCTGCCACTTCGACGACGCCCACGACCTCTCGTCGGCATTGGAGGCAGTGGCGGGCTACGCAGCAGCCAACCCCGACCTCCCCTGGATCGTGGGGGCGGGATGGCCGCAGTCGTGGTTCCCCGATGGCTGCCCGTCGAAGGATGTCCTCGACGGCGCCGTCGCCGATCGCCCGGTCCTCCTGACCAACACCGACGGCCATGGCGCATGGGCCAACTCGAAGGCTCTCGAGCTGGCCGGGATCGGGTCCGGCACACCCGATCCTCCGGACGGGCGGATCGAGCGGCTCCCCGATGGAAGCCCCCAGGGCACCCTCCACGAGGGGGCGATCAGGCTCGTCGAGAGCCACGCCCCGGAGGACACCGTCGACGAACTGACCGCCGGGCTGGCCAGGGGCCAGGAAGAGCTCCTCTCTTGCGGGATCACCGGGTGGCAGGACGCCATCGTCGACGAGAAGATCCAAGAGGCATATCTCAGCCTCGCCCGAGGGGGGCGCCTGAAGGGGAGGGTGGTCGGGGCGATGTGGTGGGATCGAAACCGGGGAGTCGAGCAGATCCCCGAACTGGTTGCCCGTCGAGAGAGATCCGCTGAGGGCTTTCGCCCCATCGCGGTGAAGCTGATGCTCGATGGCGTGGTGGAGAACTTCACCGCCTCGATGCTGCAGCCCTACCTGGACGAACGCGGATCGGTCACCGACAACCGGGGCATCGACTTCGTCGATCCCGAGTATCTGAAGGACATCGTCGCCACTCTCGACGACCACGGCTTCCAGTGTCACTTCCACGCCATCGGGGACCGGGCGGTCCGCAGCGCCCTCGACGCGGTCGAGTCGGCACGAGAGCGAAACGGTCGCTCGTCCCATCGTCACCACATCGCCCACATCCAGGTGATCCACCCCGACGACCTGAGCCGGTTTGCCGCCCTCGACGTGATCGCCAACGCCCAGCCGCTCTGGGCCAACAACGACGAGTACCAGACCGAGCTCACCAAGCCCTTCCTGGGAGCGGAGCGCAGCGGTTGGCAGTATCCGTTCCGGTCTCTCCTCGACGGTGGGGCCCGGATGGGGATGGGTAGCGACTGGGGCGTCTCCACCGCCAACGTGATGGAGGAGATCCACGTCGCCGTCACCCGCACCTGGGACGAAGGCGAGGAACCACTCTGTCCCGAACAAGCGCTGACACCGATCGAGGCGTTGAATGCTTTCACAGCAGGCTCCGCCTACATAAACCACACCGAGACAGAGACCGGGACCGTGT
This sequence comes from uncultured Acidimicrobiaceae bacterium, assembly GCA_964645875.1. Classification (GTDB taxonomy): domain Bacteria; phylum Actinomycetota; class Acidimicrobiia; order Spongiisociales; family ZC4RG35; genus JANQRA01. Next base: position 12,120 of record CAZYCX010000023.1, on the reverse strand, counting down.
CCGTGGGTAAGCTCGCCGACTTCGCGGTTCTCGATCGAGACCCTCTCGAGGAGGGGTCGTTCCGTGAGGCAAAGGTGGTTACCACCGTCGTGGCGGGCGAAATCGTGTATCGATGGCTTTGATCGGGACGGGCGGCCGCATGCCCCCCGTCCCGATCGGCCGTGTCTCAGGACTTGGCTTGGACGAACGCGTCCTCGTAATTGGTAGTGAAGTCGCCCAGGTCGTTGAGGAACTCCAGTGAGCCGTCTTCGAACAACTCCTGTGGCGGGTATATGGCGGGGTCTTCGAGGATCTCGGGGTAGATGAGCGCTTCCGCCGCCTCGTTGGGACTCGCGTAGTAGTTGTAGTTGGTGAGGGTTGCTCCGTTCTCGGCGTCAAGTATGAAGTTGATGAACGCATGGGCAGTGCATGGCGACTCGGCCGTGACCGGGATCGACATGTTGTCGACCCAGACAACGCCACCCTCGTTTGGAACCGCGAACCCGAAGTCCTCGTAGGCGTCGTAGTCCTCCGTCGAGGCGGCGTCGTACGCGGCGAAGAAATCACCGTTCCAACCGTGAGCCACCGTCGTGGTGCCTTCGGTGAGCAGGTCCCAGTAGCCCGCCGACGAAAAAGTGGCGATGTCGTCCTTGGTTTCTGCGATCAAGGCGGCCGCCTCGTCCAGCTCTTCCTGTGACGTGGTATTCAGGGAGTACCCGAGGTACTTCAGAGCAGCCCCCAGGCTTTCCCGGGAGTCGTCGAGCATGGAGATCTTGCCGGCGTACTCGGCGCGCTGCGTTGGGTCGAATATCAGTCCCCATGAGATGCCCTCGCTGTCATCGACAACGTCGTAGCTGAATCCAATGCCAGTGGTACCCCACTGGTACGGGACGGAGAACTCTCCGTCTGGGTCGAAGGGAAGTCCCGTGAAGTCGGGATCGAGATTTGCCAGGTTGGGGATGGCGTCTCTGTTGAGACTGACGAGGAGGTCGGAGTCGGCCATCAGCGCGACCATGTAGTCGGATGGCACCACCAGGTCGTATGGAGCGCCACCTGCTTCGACCTGGGCCAACATCGCCTCGTTCGACTCGTACTCGGTAAGGGTGACCTCGACGTCGTGCTCCGCCTCGAACTTGGCGATGAGATCATCCACCTCGGCATCCTCGGCGATCGAGCCGAACGGAATGTACTCACTCCAGTTGTAGAGATTGAGGTCCCCGTCGACGACCCCCACCTCGCACTCGTCGGCTGCGGCTTGCGCATCGCTGTCACCGCCTGCGCAGCCTGCAACAACCAGGCCCAACACGGCGACGCAGCTTCCTAACCGTCTCATATGTTCGTCCTTCCAGGGCTATTCAGAACTCACTGATCTTCGCTGGAACCCCAAGGAAACGAGGACCAGGAGCATCGACGCTACCAACATTACGGTCGACACGGCGTTGATCTCAGGTGTCACCGACCGTCTGATCAGCCCGAACACATAGACGGGAAGCGTTGTTGCCCCGGGGCCCTGGACCAAGCTGGTGATGACCACATCGTCGAGCGACAACGTGAGGGCGAGGAGAGCACCTCCGATCACTCCGGGCCATATCAGAGGGAGTGTCACCCTGCGGAAGGTCTGCCACCGATTGGCGTACAGATCGGCTGCAGCCTCTTCCAGAGAGTCGTCCATGTTAGCGAGACGGGACCTGACGACGATCGCCACGAACGAGATGTTGAAAGCGATGTGGGAGAAGAGGATCGTGACCAGCCCCAGCCTGAACTGCAGTTGGGCGAACCAGATCAGCAGCATGACTCCCATTGTGACATCGGGGATGATGACTGGCAGGTAGAGCAGGGCATCGAAAGGCCGTTTGCCCAGCCACCGCCGGTAACGCTCCAGCGCCAGGGCCGCCGCCGTCCCGAGGACGGTCGACACGATGGTCGACACGATGGCCACGATCACCGAGTTGCGGAGCGCTCTCATCAGCTGGGAGTTGCCCAGCATGCGCTCGTACCAGTCGAAGGTGAATCCGCCCCATATCCCGACATTCGAGCTGTCCGAGAACGAGAACAGCATCACGATCAGGATGGGTACGTAGAGGAAGATGAAGACCATCCAGCCGTTGACGGTGAGTATCCGGTCTACGGTTCGCTTGGTCGCCGTTCCCTCCGAAAGGCTCACAGGGTCTTAGCTCCCGAGCGAAAGTAGTAGATGGTGGCGATCAGCATCACGATCAGGATGGCGGAGGAGAGGGCGGCCCCGAACGGCCAGTTGCGGGCCGCACCGAACTGGCTGACTATGTAATTGCCGAGAAGCGTGGTTCGGGCACCGCCGAGGATGTCGGGCGTCACGTAGGCCCCGAGACTCGGAATGAATACGAGGATCGATCCAGCGACGATCCCCGGCTGCGAGAGTGGGAGAGTGACGCGCCGGAAGGCGTCCGCTCCAGAGGCGTAGAGGTCGCGCGCCGCTTCGATCAGGCTCCAGTCGATGCGCTCGATGGCGGCGTAGAGGGGCAAGACCATGAACGGCAGATAGCCATACAGGAGCCCGATGAACACCGCAGGGGTGGTGAACAACATCTGGCCCCAAAGCCCGGTCATCTCTCCGAATCTGGTGATGAGCCCGTCGGAGTCGAGCAAGGTGCGCCATGCGTAGGTACGGACCAGGAAGTTGGACCAGAACGGGATGAGCACCAAGACCAATAGGAGGTTGCGTGTCGCGGGTCTGCGTCGGGTCGCGATCCAGTAGGCGAACGGGTAGCCGATGAGCAGGCACAAGAGGGTATTGACAACCGCCAGCCACAGGGACCGCCATGCGATTGTCGTCACGATTGGCTCGAGGAGGCGATTCCAGGATTCGAGGTTCCAGTCGGCCAGGATCGGCCGACCGGTGCGGCTCCGGCTGGCGAATGAGAACACGAAAACCACGACCAGCGGGATGGCGAAGAAAAAGATCAGGTATAGGTATGAGGGGAGGGCGGTGAACAGACCGAGGCGGGCTTTTTGCCTTTCGGCCTTCCGCTCCAACTCTGGGTTGACCTCGACTTTCTCGTGCTCCGTGAGCTCAGTCATTCGGTGAGCGCCTCGGCCGCCTCGGGGTGGAAGTCGAGGGCCACTGATTCACCTTCGTTCCAACGGGCCATGCCTGGCCGATTCTCAACCATGACGTCGACGATGGCCGTCCCGATGTCCACCTCGTAGTACAGGGCATCGCCGTAATAGATACGTCTGTGCACCTTCCCATGGAGGACACAGCGATCGTCGGGCAGTCTGATGTCGGGTGCATTGAGATTGAGCTTCTCCGGGCGGAGGGTCAGTGTGACCGACGATCCGGGCTGGCTGTGGGTGCGCGCCTTCACCCTGACTCCATTGGCCAGTCTCACCTCTCCGGGAGCGGTCACCACGCCGTCGATGAAGTTGGTCTCCCCGATGAATTCGGCGACGAAGCGGTTGACCGGGGACTCGTAGATCTCCTCCGGCGTGCCCACCTGGAGCACCTCCGCCAGGCTCATGACACCGATCCGATCCGACATCGTCAGCGCCTCCTGCTGATCATGAGTCACATACACGAAAGTGATTCCCACCTCTTGCTGGATATCCTTGAGCTCGAGCTGCATCGCCTGTCGGAGCTTCAGGTCGAGTGCGCCGAGTGGCTCGTCGAGCAGGAGTACCTTGGGTCGGTTGACCAGAGCCCGTGCCAGTGCGACCCGCTGCTGTTGGCCACCCGAAAGTTGCTTCGGGCTGCGGTCTTCCATCCCGGTCAACCGGACGAGCTCGATTGACTCTTTGACCCGCCGGTCAACCTCGGACCCCTCGATGCCAGACATCGTGAGGCCGAAGGCAACGTTCTTGGACACTGTCATATGGGGAAACAGGGCATAGGACTGGAACACCGTGTTGACGGGCCGCCTGTTGGGTGGGCGGACCCCCATTTCCTCTCCGAAGATCTGCACACTTCCTTCGGTGGGGAATTCGAGACCGGCGATCATTCGCAGAGTCGTGGTCTTTCCGCATCCCGATGGGCCCAGCAAGGAGAAGAACTCACCGTCGCCGATCTCGAGGGTCATCCGATCGACCGCGACGACATCTTCCCCGAATCGTTTCGTGACATTGGTGAGCGTTACTGCCGGGACACTCATCGAAGCCGGCAAGGTACCAAAGCTGGTGGGTATGTGCGGACCCGAACACATGGGAGATGGGTCCGGTAGCGTTGCGGTCATGTACGGCGGCGAGATGCGCGTTCTCGAGGTTTTCGGTGACTCCACCGACATCGGACGGGGTCACGGGTCGACCTGCGCGGAGATGATCCGCCGCTATGTCGAGGTGCGGATCGATCTGAGCAGCCGGGAGACCTGGAGCGGCGGCGACTCTGACCGAGACCTCATCTTGAGCTGCGCCGACGATCTGCTCGAGCATCACGAGCGCTTCTCCGAAAGCCTCTACGCCGAGATGCTGGCGATGGCGGACGCCGCCGGGATCACTCCCCAGGAGGCGGTGACCGTGGGAGGCTTCACCGATCTCGTCGACGTCGTACGTGCCCGGGTGGCGCACGTGGGGGAGGAGCACAACTGCACGGGCATCATCAATCCTGAGACCGGGGTCTTCGCGCAGACCTGGGACATGCATGCCTCTGCCGGGGAGTTCGTCCTCATGCTCAAGATCGACCCGATGATGGGCCCCGACGTCTTCGTCCAAACCACTGCCGGCTGCCTGGGTCAGATGGGGATGAACGAGGCCGGGATCGCGGTGGGCATCAACAACCTCACCTCGATCGGCAAGCCCGGGGTGACCTGGCCGTTCGTGGTGCGCAAGACCCTCGACCAGGAGACTCTTCACGACGCCATCGAAGTCGTGCTCGATGCCGACGTAGCCGGCGGCCACAACTACTTCGTGGTGGGCCCCGACGGCGAGGGGGCGATGGTCGAGGCCATGCCGCGCAGCAAGCGAGTGACTCGCACCAACGGCACGCCGTTGGTTCACGCCAACAACTGCCTGCATCCGGAGACCCTGGCGGAGGAGCCGCCCCGGCTCGCCGAGTTCGTCGAGAACAGCAACGAGCGTCTCCGCATCGGCGAACAGCGGGCCCATGATCTAGAGGCTTTCTTCGCCGACCCGACCATCTCCCGGCGCGCCAGCGATCCTGCCGAGACCGCGACCTGCGGGGCGGTCATCGTCGAGCCGGGCAAGCGCAGGATGAGAGCGGTGTGGGGCATACCGGGAGATCACCCATGGGAGACGTTCCAACTCTGAGTTTTCGCGCATCGGACGGTTCGTCTCCAGCGCACTCGATGCGCGAAAGCGGGGTGGAGGTCGTCAACCTGGAGCCTTCGATGGCAGAAGACCTGGAGAGGATCGAGCACCTCTCCTTCCCCATGGCCAACCGGGACGATCTCCTCTCTGCCGACGACATCAGGGCATATGCCGAGGTCTTCCCCGAGGGTTACTTCGTCGCCCTGGTCGACGGTGAGCCCGTCGGCCAGGGAACCGGGATCTATCTCGACTTCGACTTCGACCACCCCCAGCACACGCTCGCCGAGATCACCGGTGAGCATCAGTGCGGCAACCACGACCCCGAAGGTGCCTGGTACTACGGAACCGACATCAGCGTGCATCCCGACTTTCGAGGGCATGGAATCGGCCGCCGGCTCTACGAGGCGCGCAAGGACCTGGTGAGGAGGGACGGCAAGCGCGGGATCATCGCCGGAGGCTCTCTTCCCGGCTATTACCACCACAAGGACGAGATGACTGCGGTCGAGTATGTGGGGAAGGTGGTGTCGGGCGAGCTGACCGATCCGACGCTGACCTTTCAACTCTCCAATGGCTTCGAGGTGAGGGGGATGCTGGAGAACTATCTCGAGGACGAAGCCGACGACGGCTGGGCGGCACTCATCGTGTGGGAGGCCGTCCCGTGATCGAGACGATCGGCGTCATAGCCGGCTCGGGCTGGGCGTCGGGGCTCAATCTCTATCTCGCCACTCTCATGCTCGGCATCGCCGGCCGGGCCGGGTGGGCCGACATTCCCGACGTGCTCACCCGTACTGACGTGATGGTCGCCGCCGGGATCCTCTTCGGTGTCGAGTTCGTCGCCGACAAGGTGCCCTTCCTGGACAGCTTCTGGGACGTGGTGCACACCTTCATCCGTCCCATCGGAGCGGCCGCGATCGGCGCTGTCATCGCCGGTGAGTCGGGAAACGTCGGAGCGGCATTGGGTGGGGTCATCGCCGGCGTTCTCGCCCTCGACGCCCACTCGGCGAAGGCGAGCACCAGGGTCATGGTCAACGCCTCTCCCGAGCCGGTGAGCAATGCCGGGGTATCACTGTTCGAGGACCTCAGTGTGGCCGCTCTGGTCGCCCTCGCCGTCACCTACCCCGCGGTCACCATCGTCGTCGTGGTGATCCTGGTGGTGGCGGCCACCGCTCTCACCATCTGGTTGTGGCGCGCCGTCCGCCGAGCTTGGGGGCGGGTCAAGGAGCGGTTCCCCGGGATCCAGTTCTGAGGGCATTTCCGCGAACCCAGGGTTCCCAGCCCCGCTCAGCGGGGCCTGCAACCCTGGGTTCGCGGAAATCAGACCCCTGACTTGCGTTCGGCCATTCCGTTGAGGATCTCGAGCACCACCCGGTTGGCGAGATAAGCGGTCTGCTCGCCGGGGCCGTCGTACGGCGGGGAGACCTCCACCACGTCGGCGCCCAGCACCACCAGGTCCTTCGAGAGACGGCGCACCGTGTCGAGGATCTCCCGGGAGTTGAGCCCGCCCGGCTCCGGCGTGCCCGTCCCGGGGGCGAGCCCCGGGTCGACGACGTCGATGTCAACCGAGATGAAGACGCCCTTCGCCCCCCCGGCCAACGCGTAGTCGACCGCTTCGTCGACCACCGCGTCGAGACCCCGCTCGAGGATCTCGTTCATCATGAACGAGCGCATCTTGTTCTCCCGCATCCACTCCATCACCTCCGGCTCCGGCCAGTAGCCGCGCAGCCCGATCTGGACGAAACGGTGACCGGGGACGGCGCCCGACTCGATCAGCCGCCGCATCGGCGTCCCATGGCCGATCAGTGAGCCGTTCTGGGTGAATCCGGTGTCGGCGTGCGCGTCGAAGTGGATCAGCGCGATCTCCCCGAACCCATGGGCGCGGGCGACGCCCAGCGCGTCGGGCCAGGTGATGGTGTGATCACCCCCGAGGACGATCGGCACCTTGCCGGCTCGAGCCACATCGGTGACCACATCGGCGATGCGGTCGATCGACCCTTCGAGCTGGCCGGGCTGGACGTATACGTCGCCGATGTCGACCACGCCGAGCACTTCGAACGGATCGAGGCCGGTGGGTAGATGGGGCCGGTAGCCATCCATCGCCCCGTAGTCGGCATTTCTGATCGCCGCCGGACCGAATCGAGCGCCGGGGCGATAGGTCGTGCCCCAGTCGAAGGGAGCTCCGACGATTACGACGTCGCCATCGCCCATCTCCTCCATCGTCACCGCGGGGCAGCCGAGGAACGAGTTGCGCGAGGCAAAGGAGATGTACTCGGCCGAGGCGAACGGGATCTCGGACTTGCGTTGCTCGTAGGGCGTGAACATCGGATCGATACGGTAACTGCCCTCGACGGGCACCGGGATGCCAAACGATCCGGTGATCTGGCATCATGGCGGTCATGGCCGACTCGGAAGAAGCCGACGTCACTCACGCCGCCCGCATGGGTAGAGCGGTGGCGAAGGGAATCATGATCGGCTTTCCCGTGTGCCTACTCGGGTTGACCTTGGCCGTGTGGCTGATCACCGACCTCGACATCGCCGACGCTTTCGCTACGGCGCTGCTGCCAGGGATACTCCTCGGCGGGTTCGCCGGCGGGTTCGCCGGGGTGGCGGCCACCATGGAGTGACCAGCGGCTTCATCCGGTCCGGACCGGCGTGACGAAGGACTGAAGCAGTGTCAGCAAACAGAAAGATCCTCGTCACCGGTGCCACCGGGTACATCGGAGGGCGGCTCGTCCCTCGGCTCATCGAGTCGGGAGCCTTCCAGACGGAGGACGCCGACGGAGGGAGTCGGCTGACTCAGGCGGCCGTGTTCGCTCCGCGAGGCTTGCTGGGCCGTCTCTACTGGTGGGCGATGTTCCCCTTCCACGTGGCGATCTTCCGCCGCATGGCCAAGCGAATCGCCGCCACTGCCGAGGGCCGCTCTACTCCTCGCGGAGGCTGAAGACCACCGTCTGCAGGTCGGTGAACTCGTGGGTTCGTTGCCGGCCCCACCCGGTGTCGGTGCCGGCGGCGCCGCCGAAGGGTTGGAATGTCTCCCAGGTGTCGGTGGAGTCGTTCACGATGACCGTGCCGGAGCGGATCCGGTCGGCGTAGTAGAACGCCTTGCTCAGGTCGTTGGTGAAGACCGCCGCCTGGAGCCCGAGACGGGTCCGGTTGGCCACTCCGACGGCGTCCTCGTCGTCGCGTGCAGTCAGGATCGGGAGCACCGGCCCGAAAGACTCCTCCTGGGACACCATCGAATCTTCCGGGACCTTGTCGACCACCGTGAACTCGTAGTAGAGGTCGGTGGGGTGCCCTGTCGCCCGTTTCCCACCTATGAGGACCTCGGCGCCGCGGTCGACGGCGTCGGCCAGGTGCCGGTCCATCTTCTCTGCGGTGGCCTCGTTGTTCAGCGGCCCCATGTTGGTGTCGTCGTCGAACGGGTCGCCGAGACGCACCACGTCGGCCGCTTTGGTCGCGGCTTCGACGAACTCGTCATGCACGTCGTCGAGGACGATGAGGCGCTCCGTTGCCACACAGACCTGGCCGGCGTTGTAGTAGGCGCCGTAGACCGCGGCCTCCGCCGCCTTCTCGATGTCGGCGTCGGCGGTGACCACGGTCGGCCCGTTGCCCGACATCTCCATGATGGATCGCTTCAGACCCATCTGGGAGACGATGCGGGCCCCGGTGGCCGACGAGCCCGTGAATCCGATGGCATCGATGCCGTCGTGGGTCACCAGCGCCTCCCCGACGTCGCCGGCGCCGGGGACGATCGAGATCGCTCCCTTCGGCACTCCGGCCTCCTCGAACACCTTGGCCATCTCCAGCAGTGCCCAGCAGGTGAACTCCGGTGGCTTGACGATGAGGGCGTTGCCCGTCGCCAACCCCGGCCCCACGTACTCCATCGGGATCATCACCGGGAAGTTCCAAGGCGTGATCGCCGCCCAGACGCCCACCGGACGGTGGACGGTGAACATGCGGCGGTTTCGCTCGGTGGTGGGGATGAACTCCCCGGACAGACGCTTCACGTCCTCGGCGGCGATCTGGAAGTAGTCCCCTGACTCCGCGATGTCGTCGACAGACTCTGCGGTGTAGGGCTTTCCCTGTTCCATGGTGAGGATGCGAGCGACGTCTTCGATGCGCTCCTGCCACAGGTCGTAGATGCGGAGGCACATGTCGGCCCGCTCGAAGGCGGTCCAGTGCCGCATCTCCTCGGTGGCGGCGCGCGCCGCGGTGACGGCACGGTCGATGTCGGCCTGAGAGGCCTTGGGCACGTTGTAGATGTGCTCGCCGGTGACCGGGGACTTCACTTCGTAGTGATCGTCACCAGTGCCTTCGGTCCATTCTCCGGCGACGAGCAGCTCGAGATCTTGGGCCATGGCTTGAAGTTAGCCGAGACGGGGAACCACTGAACGGCGGTTCGGCAAGGGTGGCGGTAGTCTCGGCTCGATTCCAAAGGAGTGTGATGGGTCTTCAGGGAGACAAGGGCGTTGAGTGGTTCGACCGGGCCTCGGCGAAGCTGATCAACGGCGTGTCCAGCCAGTTCCGCTACTGGGGCGACGAGGACACCCTCGTCATCGAACGCGGTGAGGGCGGTCATGTCTACGACGTCGATGGGAAGCGCTACATCGACTACCAATGCGGCTTCGGTCCCATCATCCTCGGTCATGCCGACGAGGAGGTCGGCGCCGCAGTGGCGGAGGCAGCCTCCTCCGGCACCACCTTCGCCATGACCCAGCGCCGTGAGGTCGAGGCAGCGGACACGGTCATGGAAGCCCTTTCCTGGGCCGACGGGATGCGCTTCACCAACACCGGGACCGAGGCGACGATGCACGCCATCAGGCTCGCCCGTGGGTTCACGGGACGCGATCTGGTGGTCAAGTTCGAAGGCCAGTACCACGGGGTCCACGACTACGTCATGTTCTCCACCGCCGGGGCACCTCCCGGGGGCCTCGGCTCGAGGTACCGGCCGGTGCCCTGGCAGTCGAGCTCAGGGATCCCCGATTCGATCCGCACCTACATCAGGACCCTGCCCTTCAACGATCTCGAGTTGGCGGCGCGGCTGTTCGAGGACGAGGGTCGGCGCATCGCCGCCGTCATCGTCGAGCCGATACTGGGCAACGCTTTCGGGTTCATGCCGGTCGAGGGCTTCCTCCAGGGCCTGCGCAGCCTCTGTGACCAATACGGGTCGGCCCTCATCTTCGATGAGGTCAAGACCGGTTTCCGGATCGCGGCCGGCGGTGCCCACGAACACTTCGGGGTCACTCCCGACATCGGCACCTACGCCAAGGCGATGGGGAACGGGTTTCCGGTGGCGGCGATCGCCACCAGGGGAGAGCTGGTCGAAGGCTGGCGCAAAGGCGGCATCGGCCAGGCGGGCACTTATTCGGGCAACGGCGTCGCCGCCGCCGCCGCCGACGCCACGGTCACCAGGCTCCTCACCGGAGAGCCTCTGGCGAGGGTGGAGAAGGTGGGGCGCTCTCTGATGGAGGGAATCGAGCGGATCCTCGCCGACAAGGGCGTGACCGGGAAGGTTACCGGACACCCCTCCATGTTCTCCATCTACCTCGGTGAGGGAGAGCCCAAGGAGTTCCGCGACACCGGCGGACACGACAGCGCCCTCTACGAGGACATCTGCTTCCGCATGATCGAGAAGGGCGTGATGCCCTGCCCCGACGCCTTGGAGCCCTGGTTCGTGTGCGCGGCGCACACCGACGAGGACGTCGCCGAGACGCTCCAGGTGTTCGAGGAAGCACTCACCGGAGCTCTGAACGCCAAGTGATCTCTGTTGCCGTTTCCGGCGCCGGCGGGAAGCTGGCCGGGCCGATCATCGCCGCCGTCTCCGCGGCAGATGATCTCGAGCTGACTGCCCTCTACAACCCAAATCGTGGGGGACAGGAGCTGGAGGGTATGGCCATCGTCGGTGACCCGGGCGAGGTAGAGGCGGATGTCGTAGTCGAGACCGCACATCCCGACGTGGTCTTCGAGAACCTCGAGGCATGGCGTGACGCCGGGGCGGCCGCCGTGGTCGGAACCTCCGGATTCACCACCGAGCGTCTCGACCGCCTCATAGAGATGTGGGGGACGGCGACCCCGTGTCTGGTCGTCCCCAACTTCTCGATCGGGGCGACGCTCATGATGCGCTTCGCCTCGCAGGCCGCCGCCCACTTCGAGGCGGTGGAGATCATCGAGCGGCATCACGCCACGAAGCCAGATGCGCCCAGCGGGACGGCGTTGGCTTCGGCGATGGGGATCAGCGAGGCTGGGGGCAGCTCGGCGGAGGGGTCGGAGGAGATGGTGCCCGGTGCCCGCGGCGCCAACGTCGAGGGCGTGCGGGTCCATTCCCTGCGTCTCCCCGGTCTGATCTCCCAACAGGAGGTCGCCCTCTCCAACGCCGGAGAAGTGCTTTCCATCGCGCACCTCTCGACCAGCTACGAGTCCTTCGCCAACGGAGCGCTTCAGGCGATCAGGGGGATGCAGTCGCTCGACGGCGGTGTTCACCTGGGTCTGGACACTGTCCTCGGTTAGGCGGCGGGATTCTGAAGGCGCTGGCCAACGCTTCCGCGGGGCCTGCAACCCTGGGTTGATCTGAGGGCGCTGGACTTCGCTGGGCGGGGCCTGCAACCCTGGGTTCGCGGCTAGGTTCGGTTCCATGGCAAAGATCCACGGCGGCCAGATCATCGCCAGAGCCCTCGCCAACGAGGGAGTCGACACCCTGTTCACCCTCACCGGGGGCCACATAGTACCCATTCTCGACGGGTGCCTCCAGGCGGGGATGCGGATCGTCGACGTTCGACACGAGCAGGCCGCCGCCCATGCCGCGGAGGCCTACACCCGACTCACCGGCAAGCTCGGTGTCGCCGCGGTCACCGCCGGGCCGGGTGTCACCGACACGATTACCGCCGTGGCCACCGCCTTCTACGGGACCAC
>CAZYCX010000022.1:0-33117 GCA_964645875.1 uncultured Acidimicrobiaceae bacterium | reverse complement strand
CCATGCCCGAGTAGGCGAGACTGCGCCTGAGGGCGCCGCGTGCTCCTTCGATCATGGCGTTGGCCAGCTGGTCGGGCTCGTCGACCACCTGGTGGCGTCGGTATGCCTGGTCGACGGTGTGGTCGCCGATCCCGATACCGATGACGGTAGTGCCGGAGGCTTCGATGGACTCCACCGAGCTGGTCAGGGCATCGACCGACCCGCGGGTCATCCCGTCGGCGAGCACCATCAGGATGCGGACGTCGGCTCCTAGCCGCCCCATCCGCTCAGCGGCGTGGACCACATTGAACTCGTCCACGTTGGCCGCTTTCTCGAACAGGGACACCGGAGGAGCGGAGCGGGCGTCGCGGCGGGCGAGGGTGGCGGCGCGTCGCGGGTTCATCGCCGTGAAGAAGAGACCGGCCAGGGTGCTCTGCGAGTCCCGCCAGCGACGGTCGAAGGGCTTGACCATGTAGTGATTTACCGTCGAGGTGAGCCGGTCCGCCGCCGACCCTTGCGAACGTTTCAACCCTGCAGTCGCCGCCGACCGACTCCGGACATAGCTCTCCTCGGAGTCGTCGGGCCGGGCGGCAAACCCCCGATTGAACAGAGCCACCTCGAAATCGATCTGGAGCTCGTCACAGAGCCTGGCCATGCTCCATGCGCCGAGGACCGCGGCGGGCATCGCCCATTGAGTCCCGGCGTGAGCCTTGCGGCCGGGGCTGAGCATGGATGCCGACCCGTCGACGAGGAGGGAGACCGCATAGCGTCGCCTGGTCCGTGATGCCCTGCGCTCGTAGAGACGCTGATAGAGCCCGGCCCCGATGAAGAGCGCGGCGTGTGGCGAGACGTCGCCCTGGTCGAAACCGGAACGCAAACCTCGGCGCTGGTTGGCTGCGAACAGAGGGAATAGCTCTCCGGAGACGTGGCGCTGGTCGACAGCCCACCGTTTGGATGCCTCGGCGATGGCTTCGGTGCCCTCCGCGCCGAAGCCGGCGAACGCGGCCGGGATCGGGGTGACCACGAGCTTCCCGCCCTGACCGGTGGGGAGGAAGACCTCCGGTGCCTGGCTCACCCGAAGCAGCTGGTTCGTCGACTCGTCATCGGCCACGTCCGATGCCCCTTTGCGATCGGAGGGACCTGATCGGGCATCGGCGGCCCTCCTGGCGTTCTGGTACGACTCGGTGTCGGTGACGATGGGCGAGATGAGGCGGACACTGTCGACCCCCTCCGCCGCCTTCTCCGCGTCCATCTTCTGTGCCGCCTTGCGCTGGGCGCTGCTGGCCGTCTCCGGCACCTCGGTTATCAAGCCGTTGGCCCTGGCGATGGCCTCCAGTTCGAGGGCGAGTTGGGCGACGTACCATGGGTCGTCCGAGGCCGCCGCCTCTTCGCAGTGGCCGGTGGCGTCGGCCAGGGCTACCGCCGCCCTGGCATCGAAACGCTTCTCGAGGACTTCGCGCTCGACATATCCGGCGGTGAGGAGGAAACACCCCAGCACGAACTGGCTGAGGGCCCCCGACCGGGCGATCGCCTGGCTGAGAGAGGACAGGTACAGGTCCTGGAGCACCGAGCGCGCCCCGGGATAGTGGGAGAGGCCGTGGGCCTCCTGACGGGCGTCCTCCAGGGAGAAGAACAGGACTTCCGCCACCGGCCTCTCCGTTCGCTCCAACGCAGTGAGCAGGTCTACCTCGGCATCGGTCTTCAACTCGCTGTCGACTGGCCAGTCCTCGGGCAGGGTGCGCACCTCGTCGAGGTTGGTGGACACCAGGTGCATGACCTCGTGGAGCGCCGACGCCAGGGCGACCTCGTCGGGGGTCACGGGGGCATTCCGGTGGTAGGCCGCCTGGAAGATCCGGGGGTCGCAGGTGATCTCGTCCGGTGAAGACGACGACTCAGGCCCGAGCCGCACCCTGAGATTCGGGTTCTCGGAGAGGCTCCTGGCGAGACGGGTCACGGCAGGGGCAACTCGCTGATATCGGCCCACCACGGCCTCGATGGCCTGGTCTTCCGGGCCGATCAGGTCGGTCAGGAAAGTCTGTTCGCGTGCGCGCACAAGCCGTTCATTGTCTCATGCCTCGTCAAGCGACTCACATCGACCCTTCTGCTTTCGCCGCCGATACCTATACCCTGCGCCGCGTGCACTACGACTTCACCACTCTTCCCAACGGCCTGAGGGTGATCACCGAGCCGATGCCGTCTCTCAGGTCGGTGGCGATGGGCTGTTGGATCGACACCGGCACCAGGGACGAGAACGGGAACGAGGCCGGAGTCTCTCACTTCCTCGAGCATCTGCTGTTCAAGGGCTCGGAGAAGCTCTCCGCCCGCGAGGTCAACGAGACCCTCGACGCCATCGGAGCGGAATCCAACGCGTTCACGTCGAAAGAGGCGACCTGCTACTGGACGCGTCTGCTCGACCAGGACCTGGCCGTCGGGTTGGACGTGTTGGCCGAGATCATCCAGCGGCCCGCGTTCCGGGTCCGCGAGATCGACTCGGAGCGCCAGGTGGTGGTGGAGGAGATCAACATGAACGAGGACGACCCGTCCGACGTCGTCTTCGAGAACTTCACCACCGCCGTGTTCGCCGGCCATCCTCTCCAGGAGCCGGTGCTCGGGACCCGGGAGTCGATCCGGGCAATGACCCGGGACGACATCCATGGCTACTGGAAGCGTCGCTACGGGACCGGCTCGTTGGTCGTGGCCGCGGCTGGCTCGATCGACCACGAGAACGTCGTCGAGATGGTGGCTGAGCGTTTCGGCGACTGGTCCGGTGATCTGGTGGACCATCAGAGTCGGCCGGCCCAGGTCGTTCCCACGGTGAACCTGACCAGACGCGAGACGGAACAAGCCCACCTGGTCCTCGGCGGCCCCGGCCTGGCCCGGAGCGACGAGCGTCGTTGGGCCTTCGAGGTGCTCAACCACGTCATGGGCTCGGGGATGTCGTCGCGGCTGTTCCGTGAGGTGCGTGAGGAGCGGGGGCTTGCCTATGCGGTGTACGGGTTCAAGCTCGCCTACTCCGACAACGGGGCCTGGGGGGTCCACGTCGGGACCACCCCTCATCAGACGGACACCGCCCTGAACGTGATCCGCGACGAGCTCACCAAAGTCGTGGAGGAAGGGATCACCCCCGAGGAATTGGAGCGGGCCAAGGGCTCGATGCGGGGCGGTCTGGCACTATCCCTCGAGGACGCCAACAGCCGGATGGTCCGTCTCGGCCGTGACGAGCTCGCCGGGATGCCCCACCTGTCGGTCGACGAGCGTCTGGAGAAGCTGGACGGCGTCGACCTCGACCTGGTCAGGTCGGTGGCTACCGACGTCTACGGCGGCCCCGTCAGGGTGATGGGCGCAGTCGGCCCCTTCGAGGAACACGAGCTAGACCGATACTTGGAGGTTTAGCTCACCACGGAGCGGCAGCCGGCAGCCGACCGGCGTCTGTTCGACGGGCGATCCATTCATCGCAGCGCTGCATCTGAGGGTCGACCCCCT
This sequence comes from uncultured Acidimicrobiaceae bacterium, assembly GCA_964645875.1. GTDB lineage: Bacteria > Actinomycetota > Acidimicrobiia > Spongiisociales > ZC4RG35 > JANQRA01. The sequence goes on along the minus strand of CAZYCX010000022.1, from coordinate 29,655 downwards.
GCGAAGACTCAGCTGGCCACCTTGGAGGCACCCGTCGAAGTCGGCTGCCAATCAGGACTGTCGGCCGGCCATCAAGAGCCGAAGGTGAATTCCATCGACATGGGCTTCTCGCCGATGTCGACGGTGCCGGCCAGGGGGTCGGCGGGACGCTCGATGACCAATGCGCCGCCGAGGTCGTGGGTGCCGTCGGAGGATGGCCAGCCCAGGGTCTTCACGGTGGAGACGTTGCCGGCCAGCGAGGTCCAGAGGATGGAATGGTTCGATTGGGTGAGGCGGATGAGAGTATCCGCCTCCCCAATCGGCGACATGCTCTCGCCGGGTCCCCCTGCCGTGAAGACGGCGACAGCGCCCCCGGCTGCCGACAACGTCATCAGAGCGGCCAATCCCAGCCCGACGAGACGGTGTGTGATCACTCTCTGCATGCACTGACCACGGTACGTGTTCGGAGCCCGGATTCAAATGGCCATTTCAACCAGAGACGAAAGGACTAGTCCATAGCCCAGGGCGAGGATGACGGTGGCGAAGACCCCAAGAAGGACCCCGCGGGACCTCGATTCGGAGAGCCGGGCGACGAGAAAGCCGATCACCACCCAGATGGTCACGTCGAGCGGCCAGGCCACCACCAGGTCGCCGAAGAAGACGCCGAACACGGCAGAGATGGGCAGCCCGGCATAGAGGAGGGTCAGGGCCACCGTCTCGCAGCCATCGGCACACTCCGGCTGGTTGATCAGGCTGAGACCGACCGCCATGAAGACGAGAGCGACGGTTACGAGGACCGCCGCGGCGATGACGGCATCGCGGCAGCCTGGAGGCTCGGGACTCTTGGCCACGCCGGGGATCGTACGACCGGTGGGTCTCCTAATCACGATCGGTTACCCATTAGGTTGTCGCCACCAACGCCGCAGGAGATCCCTTGACCTATCGCGACATCCTTCTCGTCCTGCACATCGCCGGAGCCGGGACCTGGCTCGGAGCCAATGTCGTCCAGGCCGTCGTGCCGCCGGCGGCGGCGAGAGTCGGCGCGACCACACTCGCCGGCTGGTACCGCCTGACCTCGGTCCTGGCCCGACGTCTCTACATGCCGGCGACTCTGCTCATCCTGATCACCGGGGTGCTCCTGGTGCTCCAGGACGCCCGCTACGGGTTCGGGACCACGTTCGTGACCATCGGCTTCGGCATGATCGTGGTAGGCGCCCTCCTGGGGGCGCTCATGTTCGGGCCGGGAGGAGAGGCGGCGGCCGATGCGGTCGAGTCGGGTGATGGCCCGGCGATCAGGCTGGCCGTGGCCAGGATCACCAGATGGGGGCTGATCGACACACTCCTCCTCATGGTCACGATCACGGTCATGGTGTTACGGCTCGACTGACACGTACCATCCCTTGGTGCTCCCGCGACGAAGCCTTCTGTTGTCTATCGCCCTGGTGGCGGCGTGCACCGGCGAGCCCGGTGGCGGTGGCGTCAACATCACCGAGACGATGCCTTCCACGTCCTCCACCAGCACCACCACGACCTCCCCCACCACGACCACGACCCAACCCCTGGTCAACGTCTCGGGGCGGATCGCCAGAGACGACGGCACCCCGGTGCCCAGAGCCTTCGTCGAGATGGGCGAGATGAGATCGCTCACCGGCCCCGACGGTTGGTTCTCCTTCGAGACCACCGCACCGGGGACCATGACGGTCTCGAAGCCGGGATGGAGCAGCGCCGAGCTGATGTGGGAGGAGGGGACCGCGTTCTACCGGGCGGTCATCGAGCCACAGACGATTCGTGGCATCAGGGTGGCGGCGGAGGCGGCCCAGAGCGACCAGTTGTTCAGCGGCCTGTTGTCGCTGGCCGACGATACCGCCGTGAACGCCCTGGTGTTCGACACGAAGCAGGAGGGCGGGCGGGTGCTCTACGACACCCGGGTGTCAGACGCTCACCGGATCGGGGCGGTCGAGGAGTTCTATGACCCGGTCGAGCGGATCGCCCAGGCACATGAGCGCGGCCTCTACACGATCACCCGGATCGTCACCTTCGAGGACGGCCATCGCGCCGCCGCCTTCCCGGAGGAGAGACTGGTGGGACCTTGGCTGGACCCGTCAGCACCGGGGGCGCGCTCCTACAACCTGGAGCTGGCGGAGGAGGCGTGTGACATCGGGTTCGACGAGATCCAGTTCGACTACGTGCGATACCCGTCCGGGAGCACCGCCGAACGGTCGGGCCAGCGCGACCTCACCCAGGACCAGCGTGTCGACGCGATAGGCGGCTTCCTGCGGGAAGCACGCCAGCTCCTCCATCCAATGGGCTGTGCGGTGAGCGCGGCGGTCTTCGGCATCGTCGTGTCCTCACCGAACGACCAGGGCATCGGTCAGATGCCCGAGGCGGTCTCGACTCAGGTAGATGTGCTCAGCCCGATGGTCTATCCGAGTCACTACTCGCCGGGATGGCTCGGGTTCGAGGACCCCAACGACCACCCCTACGACGTGACTGCCGACGCCCTGGCCTCCGCCAGTCGGCGTATGGCGGACGGAAGTGAGCTCAGGCCCTACCTGCAGGCGTTCTGGTGGTCGAACCAGCAGATCCGGCGGTCGATCCAGGCTGCCGAGGACGCCGGTACCGGCTGGTTGCTCTGGAACATCATGAGCAACTTCGACCGGGCGGCAATACCCACCGACGCCGATCTGGGCGGCTGATCACCCGGTTCCCCACCCTTTTCGCGCATCGAACGAGCGGATGACGCGCCATTCCGTGCGCGAGAACGTAGAGAGCCTCACTCGCTGCTCCCGGTACGGACATCGGGGGCACCCATTCGAGCCGCGTCGGCGGTGTGATCGTCGGGTTGTCGCTGCGAGTCGAGCTCGGCCCGGACTCTCGCCTCGTAGTGGACGATCTCACGCTCGGTGGTGTCTTCGTCCCAATCCAGGATCTCGCCCATCACTGCGGCCACGGTGGGCGAGGCGGCGACGCCGCGGTGGGTGGTCTCGATGGAGAGGCGGGTGCGTCGGGTGAGCACGTCGTCCAGGTGGAGCGCCCCTTCGTGGGTGACGGCATACGCAACTTCGGCCACCAGATAGGGAGCGTCTCGGACGACGCGCTCCCCGTAGTGGGGGTTGGCCGCGATCGACTCGCCGATGTCGGTCTTCAAGCTCCCGTATCGGGTGTGGATCCGCTCGTCGAGGGGAGCCGTTGCCCCGACCAGCGGGATGGTGGCGGTGGGCGAGGGTGAGAGCTCGCCGTCCAGATAGGGAGCAACGGCATCTACCGCGTCGGACGCCATCACCCGGTAGGTGGTGTATTTGCCCCCGGCGACGGAGACCAGACCGTTGCCCCGGTCGATGACGGCGTGCTCCCTGCTCAGCTTCGAGGTCTCATCCGACTCTCCCTCGAGCAAGGGCCGGAGCCCGGCGTAGACACCGACGACGTCGTCGATCGACAGCGGCCGGCGCAGGGCAGTGTTGACCCAAGAGATCAGGTACTCGATGTCCGAGCGGCTCGCCGCGGGATGGGCCCGGTGCAGTGACCACGGAGTGTCCGTGGTGCCCACGATCCAATGGCCGTCCCACGGGATGACGAACAGCACGCTGGCCTCGGTCCGCAACAAGATCCCCGTCTCGGAGTCGATCCGGTCACGTGGGACCATCAGGTGGATCCCCTTCGAGGCCCGGACATCGTTCCGGTGCTCACCCACCAGCGCTTCGATGTCGTCGGTCCAGACCCCGGTGGCGTTGACCACCGAGTCGGTCTCGATGTCGATGTCACGGCCCGTTTCCAGATCGCGCGCCCGAACCGTCCGGATCCGTCCCCCGTCCTCGTCGATGCCGACGACCCGGGTGCTGGTGGCGAGGAGGGCTCCATGTGCGGCCGCGGTTCGTGCCACCGCCAGCGTGTGCCTGGCGTCGTCGACCACCGAATCCCAATAGAGGACGCCACCGAATGCGTCGAGGGCGGGGGAGATACGGTCGACGCCTTCCTGGCCGAGGTGGCGATGCCAGGGGAGTGGGTTGTCGGCCAGCCGGGCGAGTATCTCGTACCAGAAGACCCCGGCTCCCACGTAGATCCTCTCCCAGAAGCGATGCTTCAGCGGATAGAGGAACGGGGTGGGGCGCACCAGGTGGGGGCACAGCTCGTTGAGCATCAGGTTTCGCTCCCGAAGGGCCTCCCGGACCAGACGGAAGTCGAACTGCTCGAGATAGCGCAGGCCCCCGTGGAACATCTTCGAGGAGCGGCTGGATGTCCCCGAGGCGTAGTCGCGCTGTTCTACCAGGGCGACGCGCAGACCCCTGCTGGCGGCGTCGAGCGCTGCTCCGCTCCCGGTGACTCCGCCTCCGACGACGACCACGTCGAAACGCTGCGACGACATCCGGTCGAGGTGTTCGTTGCGCTGGGCTGCATTGAGAGCGGAGGGATCGTCAGCGGGGAACACCCACCTCAGCTTACGATCGGGATCATGAAGATCGGTGTCCAGCTACCCGAAGTGGAGAGAGAGATCCGTTGGCCCGAACTGCGTGACGTCGCTCTCGCCGCGGAGGACTGCGGGTTCGACTCGGTGTGGGTCGGCGACCACCTCCTCTATCGCAACCCCGACGACGTGACGCGGGGGCCTTGGGAGGCATGGTCGCTGCTCGCCGCCCTGGCCGAGGCGACCCAGAGGGTGGAGCTGGGCCCGCTGGTCGCGGCCACCTCGTTCCACAACCCGGCAATGATCGCCAAGAAGGCGGCGACGGTCGACGAGATCAGCGGCGGTCGGCTCATCCTCGGGCTGGGCGCGGGCTGGAACCGGGCCGAATTCGATGGTTTCGGGTTCCCCTACGACAACAGGGTCTCCCGGTTCGAGGAGGCGTTCACGATCATCAGGACCCTCGTCCGTGAGGGGGCGATCGACTTCGAAGGCACGTACTACACCACCCGCGATCTCGAGCTCCTGCCACCGGCGAGATCTGACATGGAGATCCTCGTCGGGTCCAACGGTCCCCGAATGCTGCGGATCACCATGCCCGATGCCGACATGTGGAACACCTGGCATGTCGACTACGGCAACCGGGCCCTAGGGCTGACGCCTTTGCTGGAAAGGGTGGACCGCGCCTGTCGGGAGGTTGGCCGTGATCCGTCGGATGTGGAGCGGACAGCCGCGGTCTACGTCCAACTGTCACGGGGCGTGGGCCGCAGCGCGGGGAGCAGCGAGAAGCCCGAGTCGGTGCCCATCGCCGGCAGCCACGACCAGATAGCCGCGGCCCTGGCGGAGTTCTCCGGCGCCGGCGTCGGCCATCTCCAGGTCGTGCTGGACCCGATCGACGCCGAGGGGGTGGAGGAGCTGGCCGAGATCGTCGGCCCGATTCGATAGGGTCATAGGCATGAGACTTTCGAGCAACAGCTTCGACGACGGCGATCCGATCCCGGCCCGATACGCCTTCGCCAAGCCCGACCCCGACTCCAGAGTGACACTGTCCGAGAACGTCAACCCACATCTCGAGTGGAGCGATATCCCGGAGGGAACCAAGTCGTTTGCGCTCATCGTTCACGATCCCGACGTCCCCAGCAGAGGAGACGACGTCAACCAGCCCGACCGCGAGGTGCCCGAGGATCTTTCCCGGGTCGACTTCTTCCACTGGGTCATAGTCGATATCCCGGCCAACAAGAGGTCCATCGGCGAAGGGGAGTTCTGCGACGGGGTGGTGCCTGGCGGCCAGGATGCCCAGGAGGGCCCCCACGGGACCCGACAGGGCCTCAACGATTTCACGGGCTGGTTCTCAGGAGACGAGGACATGGAGGGCAACTACTACGGGTATGACGGCTGCGCTCCTCCGTGGAACGACTCCATCCCCCACCGCTACGTGTTCACGGTCTACGCCCTCGACGTAGAGAAAGTGGATGTCGATGGTGACTTCACCGGCCACGACGTCAGGGAGGCCATCGAGGGCCACGTCCTGGCCGAGGCCTCGATCACCGGCACCTACACCCAGAACCCTCGACTCACCGACTGAAGGCGTCTGCCACCCCGTTTTCGCGCATCGAGTGCGCTGAAAGCGCACCATTCGATGCGCGAAAACGGAGGGCGGCGGATCACTCTTCGGTGACGGTCACCTTGTTGATCACGGCGTCCTCGCGGGGGCGGTCGGAGGCGTCGGTATCGGAGGTGGCGATCGAGTCGACGACATCCATCCCGGAGGTCACCTTGCCGAAGATCGTGTAGCTGTGGGGGAGCCCGGTGTCCTGGTGCATGATGAAGAACTGGCTGCCGTTGGTGTTCGGCCCGGCGTTGGCCATCGCCACGGCCCCACGGGAGTAGTCTCCCGGCCCCTCGGTCTCGTCACGGAATCGGTATCCGGGGCCGCCGCGGCCGGTGCCGGTGGGGTCACCGGCCTGGATCATGAAGTTCTCGATCACCCGATGGAACACGACCCCGTCGTAGAACCCGTCCTGGGCCAGAAAAACGAAGTTGTTGACGGTCAGGGGAGACCGCTGGGGGTCGAACTCGATGACGATCTCACCGTGGTTGGTGTCGAGGGTCGCCGAGTAGGACTTGGCGAGATCGATGGTCATGTCGGGCGCGGATTCGTACTGCTTGGTCATGGGTTCCTTTTGTCGACGATGATCGGATTGCCGTCGTATCCGACCTGGCGTGCCCCGGGTCGGTCAGGTTATCCGAAGTATGCGGGCTGGTTTCCTTCGGCCCATTTGATCGAGCATCCCATGGAGGGGTATTGCTGGTCGGGGACCGGCTCGCCGGCGAGGACGGCCTCCATCGCCGCACGCAGCTCCTTACCGGTCACCGGGACTCCCGAGTCGGGTCGCGACTCGTCCATCCGTCCCCGGTACACGAGCTTGCGGTCCGGCCCGAACAGAAAGAAGTCAGGCGTGCACATCGCGGTGTACGCCGCGGCGACCTCCTGGGTCTCGTCGAACAGGTAGGGGAAGACATAGCCGTGGGTCTCGGCCTCCTCCTTCATCAGCTCCGGCGAGTCGCCCGGGGAGATCTCCGGGTCGTTGGAGCAGATCGCCACGATGCCGATTCCGGAGTCGGCATAGTCCCGGCCGATTCGTGCCAGCTCGGGGCGGACGTGCTTCACATAGGGGCAGTGGTTGCAGATGAACATCACCAGCACCGCGGTCTCGTCCGCGTAGTCGGCGAGAGACACCGTCCTTCCGGACACCACGTCGGGGAGTGAGAAGTCGGGCGCCTCTGTGCCGAGCTCGAGCATTGTCGATGTAACAGCCATGATCCGAGTCTACGAGCTGCTCAGAGTTCCGAGGGCTCAGGTGCAGGTGCTCCTCGGCTTCCAGGGCGTCTGCCGGTAACCTTGTCGAGGTGACCGCAGCACCAAACGCACCGTTCGGCCTCCTGGCCACGGCGATGGTGACCCCTTTCGACGACTCCGGGGAAGTGGACCACCAGCGAGCCCATGATCTCGCCCGCCACCTCGTCGAGCACGGCACCGACACCCTCGTAGTCGCCGGCACCACCGGGGAATCACCCACGCTCAGCGACCAGGAGAAGGTCGCCCTCTTCAAGACGGTCGTCGATGCCGTCGGGAAGAAGCAGACCAACGTCGTCGCCGGCACCGGGACCTACGACACGGCCCATTCCGTGGAGTTGACCGAGCGGGCGGCAGAGATCGGCGTCGACGGGATCCTCGCCGTGACCCCCTATTACAACAAGCCGTCGCAGGGCGGTCTCGTCGCCCACTTCACCGCCATCGCCGACGTCGGTATCCCCGTCATGCTCTACAACATCCCCGGCCGAACCAGTCGCATCATCGAAGTCGACACGCTGGTCGAGTTGGCCGCACATCCCGACATCGTGGCGGTCAAAGACGCGGTCATGGATCTCGAGTTCACCTCCTCCACCGTGAACCTGATCCCCGGCCTCGCCGTGTACTCGGGGCAGGACAGCCTCACGCTGCCGATGCTCTCCGTGGGAGCGGTGGGTGTGGTCTCGGTGATCTCTCATCTCGCTGGGCCGACGGTCAAGGCCATGCTCAAGGCGGCGGGCGCCGGCGATTACGAGCGGGCGCGCCATCTCCATCACCAGCTCCTCCCGCTCTGCTACGCCTGCTTCCTCGAGCCGAACCCGTCGCCGGTCAAGGGGGCTCTGGGCAGGTTCTGGGAGCCGGTGGGAGACGTGCGTCTCCCGCTGGTGGCGGCCGGTGAGGACACCCTCGCCGAGGTGGAGAAGGCAATGGGGGCGATCCAGCCCTCATGAGCATCTCCGTCACGTTTCTGGGTGGGCTCGGGGAGATCGGGCGCAACTGCGCCGCCCTCGAGGTCGAGGGGAAGATCGCCCTCATCGATGTCGGTCTCATGTTCCCCGAGGAGGACATGCTCGGGGTCGACCTGGTGTTTCCCGACTGGTCGTGGCTGGTGGAGCGTAAGAAAGACGTGTCGCTCGTCGTCCTGACCCACGGCCACGAGGACCACATGGGTGCCCTCGCCTACTTCCTGCGCGACATACAGGCACCGGTCTACGGGACCGAGTTGAGCCTCAAGATGGCCGAAGGACGGGTCGAGGAGGTCGGAGTCGAGGCCGACCTTCGCACGGTTCAGCAGAAGAAGTGGGTGAGCCACGGGCCGTTCAAGTTCATGCTCATACCCGTAGCCCACTCGGTCCCCGACGCCTCGGCGATCGCTTTCGATACGCCCGAAGGGGTTGTGCTCCACTCCGGGGACTTCAAGCTCGATCCGACACCCATCGATGGGCGTCCGACCGACCTGCCTGCTTTCGCCTCTCTCGGCAATCGGGGCGTGCGGCTCTTGCTCGGCGACTCCACCAACGCCGAGAAGGAGGGTTTCGAGCCTTCCGAGAGCTCCGTCGGGCAACCCATCGCCGACGTGATCCGGGATGCTCCCGGTCGGGTCATCGCCGCCTGCTTCTCGTCGCATATGCACCGCGTGCAGCAGATCGCCGATGCCGGTGTCGCCGCGGGCCGGAAGATCTCGTTCTTCGGCCGGTCGATGCACCGCTACACGACACTGGCCACCGAGCTCGACATCCTCCATGTGCCGAAGGGCTCCGTCGTCGACGTCAAGGAGATGTCCGGTTTTCAACCACACCAGCAGCTGCTGATCACCACCGGTTCCCAAGGCGAGCCGTTCGCCGCACTATCTCTGATGTCACAGGGCCGGCACAAGTTCGTCGAGCTGGGGGAGGACGACACGGTCCTCATCTCCGCCAAGCCGATCCCCGGGAACGAGACCGCGGTGTCGAAGGTGATATCGAATCTGATGCGACGCGGCGCCCGGGTGGTCCACGGCCGCAACTCTCACGTCCACGTCTCGGGGCATGCCGCCCGGGACGAGTTGCTCACCTTCCTCAACCTGGTGAGGCCGAAGGCGTTCGTCCCGGTCCATGGGGAGTACCGCCACCTCGCCGCCCACGCCGACCTCGCCCGGACGATGGGCGTCCCGCAGGTGGACGTTCTCGAGGACGGCGACCGGGTGATCGTCGACGGTGACAAGACCTACGTCGAGCGGCGGGCCGTACCCGCCGGCTACGTCTACCTGGACGGCTCCGCCGTGGGCGATGTCCAGGGAGGGGTGCTTCGTGACCGGTCCCACCTCGCGGATGAGGGGGTGGTCGTGGTGACCATTGGCATCGACCACGACAACGGTGACATCGTCTGGGGGCCGGACCTCGACAGCCATGGGCTGATGGACGACCCCAGCGCGGTCCTGGACAAGGCCGCCGACGCGGTCCGCTCCGCGATCGAGTCCCACGACTCGGGACGGACCGACCACGCCGAGATGCAGAAGGCGGTCCGCCAGGCGGTTGGCAAGGTGATCCGGGCCGAGACCGCCCGTCGCCCGGTCATTCTCCCCATCGTCATGGAAGTCTGACACCTCTCCACAAACTCAGGGCGCCAGACTTCGCAGAGCGGGGCCTGGAACCCTGGGTTCGCTCAATTCACTGCAATTGGCGATTTGGTGGGTATTGTTTTCTGTCACATGCCAACCCGGACATCCACCCGCAAGGGCTCCGGGCGGAGACGGGTGTCCTCGAAGAAGAACAAGAAGCCTCAGAAGTTGTCCCTCTCGCAGACGCTGGCTGCGGCGCGCGACTCGGTCAGGAACACACTCGGTCGTCAGACCGATGACGTCTGGGGTCTCGTACTCTTGGTCCTCGCCATCCTGGTGACCCTTGCCTTCTTTGGCCTCGCCGGGCCGGTCGGGGACGGGTTCGAGCGAGGGTCCCGGTTCCTCTTCGGGGTATGGCGCTACGCCCTCCCGGTCGCCCTGGCGGGGGTCGGCATCGCCTTGATCGTCGGCAAACCGCGGGACGGAGCGCGCAAGCTGGTCTTCGGTGGCATCACCACGTTCATAGGCACCCTCGCCCTCTTCCACCTCCTCACCGGAGCGGTGGCCTTCCGCTCCTCCCTGGAGCTGGTCCAGGAGCGTGGAGGGGCCGTCGGCTCCCTGATCGCCTTCCCGATGCGAAGGGTCCTGGGCCACTGGGGTGCCTTCGTGGTGCTCGCCTCCTCGATCGGGATGGGGGTGCTGATCATGACTCAGACTTCGGTGAGGGAGCTGGCCCACGGCATCGCCGACCTGTGGAGGAACCTGCGCCAGCTCGCCCGTGAGGTCGTCGCCGGTGAGCCAGACCAGCGCGGTGCCCATCTCGCCCGCCCGGTCCAGATCGTCGAGCAGGCCCCGCGGGGGAAGCACCAGCGGCCCGCCGACCAGAGGCCACCCAAGAAGGAGAGGGTCGGGGCCGAGCAGGTGGCGCCGATCGAGAAGGCCCCCGAGCCCGAGCCGGTGCCGGTGACGCTGGATCTGACCAACAGCGACTACGAGCTGCCCCCATTGTCGCTCCTCGACGGAGGCACCGGAGGGGAGGTGAACAAGCGGTCCCTGGAGGAGACCGCCCGTCAGCTCGAGGACACCCTGCTCCAACACGGTGTCGATGCCCAGCTGACCAAGATCGTGCCCGGCCCAACCGTGACCCGCTACGAGATCGAGCTCGCTCCGGGAGTGAAGGTCAATCGGGTGTCCAACCTCTCCCACGACATCGCCTACGCCCTGGCCACGCCCGATGTGAGGCTCCTGGTACCCATACCCGGCAAGTCGGCGATCGGGGTCGAGGTGCCGAACGTGAAACGACGCCTGGTCTCACTCGGCGACATCCTGTCCAGCCCGGAGGCGGCCAAGCCCGCCCACCCGCTCACGGTGGGTCTGGGGATGGACATCTCGGGACAACCCAGGCTGCTCAACCTCTCCGAGCTGCCCCACCTCCTCATCGCTGGCGCCACCGGCGCCGGGAAGTCGTCCTGTATCAACTCGATCGTGACCTCGCTGCTGATGCGGACCCACCCCGACGATGTCAGGGTGATCATGGTCGACCCCAAGCGGGTCGAACTGGGCCAGTACAACGGCGTCCCCCACCTCCTCACCCGTGTCATCACCAACCCCAAGAAGGCCAACGAAGCGCTGAAGTGGGCGGTGGCCGAGATGGACCGCCGCTACGACCTGCTCGCCGACGGAGGGGTACGGGACATCGAGGGCTACCGGGAGAAGCTAGACGCCGGTGGCCTCGACCCTGAGGGCTTCGACCGCTTTCCCTACGTCGTCGTGATCATCGACGAGCTCAACGACTTGATGATGGTGGCCGGGCGCGAGGTGGAGGAGTCGATCGTCCGCATCGCCCAGATGGCACGCGCCGTCGGCATCCACCTCGTCATCGCCACCCAGCGTCCCTCGGTCGACGTCATCACCGGCGTCATCAAGGCCAACGTCCCCAGCCGGCTGGCCTTCAGCGTCGCCTCTCAGACCGACAGTCGCGTCATCATCGATGGGGCCGGCGCCGAGAAGCTGGTGGGCATGGGCGACATGCTGGTGGTCACAGCCAAGGAGCCGCGACCGCAGCGCATCCAGGGCGCCTGGGTCCGCGAGACCGAGGTGCACGCCGTGGTCGACTGGGTGAAGAAGCAGCGCGAGGCTCGATATCAGGACCAGCAGGTGCTCGAGGCGGCGGCGGCAGCGGCGGCCGCCAGGGCCGAGGAGGAGGACGACGAAGACGCCGACCTGATCCGACAGGCGATGGAACTGGTGGTGCGGTCGGAGCTCGGCTCGACGTCCATGCTGCAGCGCAAGCTACGCATCGGGTTCGCCCGAGCCGGCAGGGTGATGGACTCCCTGGAGCGGATGGGTGTCGTCGGACCGTCGGTGGGGAGCAAGGCGCGTGACGTACTGATGACGGTCGAGGAGCTCGAAGAGGTGCTCGCGGCGGAATCGGCCGGTGTGTGAGGGCGTATCGGTGAGCCCGTGACGCGTTTAAGCTCGCGTCCTCAGGGGCTGATCATCACAAGGAGAGAAGCGTGAGCTCACGCAAGTCGGGGCTTGGTCGCGGGCTGGACGCTCTGATTCCGACCGCAGGGTCGACATCGGTCGCCGTGACACGGCAGACTCGAGAGAATGACAGGCCAGCGATGTTCGGTCTGATCAATCCCGACGGGTCGGTTCGGGACCGGCTTCCGATAACCGTCGACGAGATGAAGGCGCTCTACGCCGACATGGTCGAGGCGCGCACCTTCGACTCCAAGTCGATGGCGATGCAACGCCAGGGGCGTCTCGCCACCTATGCCCCGTTCCGGGGCCAGGAAGCCGCCCAGGTCGGTGCCGCGGCGGCGCTAGGCGACGGCGATTGGGTCGCCGCCACCTATCGGGACGCCGCCCTGAACTGGCGGGCCGGTTATCCGTGGGAGTTGCTGATCCTCGGTCGCACCGGCGACGAACGTGGGGGAGAGGTCCCCGATGGCGTCAACGTGCTTCCTCCTTCGATAACTGTCGGAGGCCACATGATCCACGCCGTGGGGCTGGCATGGGCGGAGAAGCTGTCGAATGGTGATCGCATCGCTCTCACCTCCTTCGGGGACGGGGCCACGTCGGAAGGCGACTTCCATGAGGCGATGAACTTCGCCGCCGTCTACCAGACCCCGACCGTTTTCTTCTGTCAGAACAACGGGTACGCAATCTCGTACCCGATCTCGGAACAGACCCGATCCGAGTCGATCGCGATCAAGGCCGAGGCATACGGCATGCCTGGGATCCGGGTGGATGGCAACGACGTGGTCGCGGTTCTCGTCGCGGTTCGCGAGGCGGCCGCCCTGGCCCGCTCCGGGGAGGGGCCAAGTCTCATCGAGGCGGTCACCTATCGGTTGGGCCCCCACACGACTGCGGACGACCCCACCCGCTACCGAGACCAGGAGGAGACGGAAGAGTGGGAGGAGAGAGACCCGCTGGTCCGGGTGAGGAGACTGTTGGAGCAGCAGGGGGCGTGGTCGGAGCAGTGGCAGGCCCAACTGGAGCAACAGGCGTCGCAGCGGATCGAGAGTGCGGTCGACTGGGCGGAGTCGGTCCCGCCTCCCACTTTCGAAGAGATGCTGAGCCGTGTGTTCGCCGAGCCGACCCAGCCTCTGCGGCGGCAGTTGGACGAGGGTGGAGCTTCGAATGTGCAGTGAGGCGCGTCTGGCGCGCGCGGATGCACACTCGGCCACGAGGAGACGGTCCGGTGCCTGAGGTCAACCTCGCCCAGGCGGTGAGAATCGAGGGGAGGCGACCCCCTTCGGACCCCCCGCTCGCGATGGTTGCTCAGGTCGCTGGCGAGGTGTCGCGTGGCTGAGGTCAACCTCGCCCAGGCGTTGAACGGGGCGCTGGCCAGCGCACTGGAGACCGATGACCGGGTGGTCCTCCTCGGCGAGGACATCGGGCGCACCGGCGGCGTGTTCCGGATCACCGACGGGTTACGGGATCGTTTCGGGGAGAACCGGGTGTTCGACACACCGGTGGCCGAGTCGGGGATCGTCGGTTCGGCGTTCGGCATGGCCATCGCCGGGATGAGGCCCGTGGCCGAGATCCAGTTCATGGGGTTCTCCTATCCGGCCTACGACCAGATCATCAACCACGTCGCCCGGATCCGGAACCGCACCAACCACCGGTTCACTGCACCGATGGTGATCCGCATGCCATATGGCGGGGGAATCGGCGCCGCTGAGCACCACTCGGAGTCGACGGAGGCGATCTACGCCCACATCCCCGGGATCAAGGTGGTGGTGCCCTCCACGCCGCACGACGCCCGCGGTCTCCTGTTGGCGGCGATCGACGATCCCGACCCTGTTGTCTTCCTGGAACCGATCCGGCTCTACCGGGCGGTGAAAGAGGAGGTCCCCGGCGTTCACTTCTCGGTCGAGATCGGACCGGTGCGCGTCGAGCGGACCGGCGATGAGATCACCTTGATCAGCTGGGGGGCGATGATGAAGGAGACCCGTGCCGCCGCCTCCCGACTCGAGGACGACGGAGTCTCCGTGGAGGTCATCGACGTGCGCACTCTGTCCCCTCTCGACCGTGACGGCATTCTCGCCTCCGTGGACAAGACCGGCCGCGCCATGGTGATCCACGAGGCCCCTCTGACCGGAGGCTTCGGCGGCGAGATCGCCGCCACCATCCAGGAGCGAGCGCTCTATTCACTCCATGCGCCGGTGCGGCGCGTCACCGGATGGGACACTGTCTTCCCGCTGAAGCGGTCGGAAGGTCACTACCTTCCCGACGTGGAGCGGATCGTGAACGCCGCCTACGAGACACTGGAGGTTTGATGGCCCGCGAGTTCAGGCTCCCCGACATCGGTGAGGGCCTCACCGAAGCCGAGATCGTGCGCTGGCTGGTCCAGGTGGGCGAGGAAGTCCAGGCCGATCAGCCGATCGTCGAGGTGGAGACCGACAAGGCCGTGGTCGAGATTCCCTCACCGTATGCCGGAGTGATCATCTCTCATGGTGGAGCCGAAGGCGACGTCATCGAGGTCGGCGAAGTCCTGGTCACCATCGGCGAGCCGGGGGAAGCGACGCCGGAGGCGTCGGAGGGGGCGGATGCGGACGTAGTCGGGGCCGACTCGGAACCGGAACCGATCGTCGGCACACTGGGTGGCGACGTCGAGACGCTGACCCCATCCCGGCCCCAGCCTTCGGTGCCCACCGCGGTCAAGGCACTGCCCGTGGTGCGCAAGCTGGCCCGCGACAACGACGTCGATCTCGAGTCCATCCAAGGGTCGGGCCCCGGTGGCCGGATCCTGCGTGAGGACGTGGAAGCCGTCATCGCCGCCCGACCCGAGACCGTGCCGTCCGAGGTGCACCATGCCGTTGAATACGAGCCGGTGGGGGCGGGCCATGGGATCTCCGACTTCGACGAGGAGGCCCGGGCGGAGGTGGAGCCCCAGCCGCCGGAGAAGCCGGAGTCCGCCCCCGAGCCGGAGTCTGCGCCAGTCGAGGCGAGGGTGGAGGACGGGCGCCGACCCATGTCCCGGATCCGTCGCACCATCGCCGCCAACATGGCGAAGAGCTGGTCGGAGATCCCCCACGTGACCACCTTCGACGATGTCGACGCCACCCGTCTCCTCGAGGTGCGCCGGGCACTCGGTGACCGCCACGGGATGAAGATCCCGATGGAGGCGCTGGTGGTCAAGGCGGTCCTGCCCGCCCTGGAAGAGTTCCCCGAGTTCAACTCGAGCGTCGACGGGGACGATCTCGTGTTCCACGCCTCGAGAGACATCGGCATCGCGGTCGACACCCCCGACGGCCTCATGGTGGCGGTGATCCGCGACGCCGGGGAGAAGAGCGTGATGGAGTTGGCGGCAGAGGTGCGCAGACTCGGCGAGGGTGCCCGCGAGCGCAAGCTCACCCCCGACTTGTTGAGCGGTCAGACTTTCACCGTCTCCAACATCGGTGCCGTGGGTGGAGGCCACGGCACGCCGATCGTGCCTCACGGGACCGTCGCCATCCTCTCGGTGGGCGCTGCCCGGCTCCGCCCCGTCGTCTACGACGAGGACCTCGGCGTAGCACCGGTGATGCCGCTCTCATTGTCCTACGACCACCGGGTGATCGATGGTGCCGTCGGTCGGCGCTTCATGTCCCTCGTGCTCGAGAATCTCGAGGAACCGGCACTCTTTCTCGCGGGCTGATGCCCCACGTACACGTCTTCGAATACGACGAGACCACCGGCATCGCCAGACGCGAGTACGACGCCGCGCTGCGCCGGGCGGAGCGAATCTGGAACATCGTGTCGATCCAGTGCCAGCTCCCCGAGGTGATGCGCGACTCGATGCGGATCTACCAGTCGATCATGTTCGGGCCGTCACCGCTGACGAGGGCGCAGCGGGAGATGATGGCGGTGGTGACATCCCAGGTGAACGAATGCCACTACTGAATAGCGGCGCACCTCCACGATCTCCGGGACGAGATCGAAGACCAGCAGATTGCAGACGGGATCGCCGTCGACTGGCGCACCGCCGATCTGGAGCCTGCCGAGGTCGCCCTCTGTGAGTACGCCGAGAAGCTGACCAGGAGGCCCGCGGATGTCGGGCCCGAGGACATCGACCGGCTCCGCGCCGCAGGCTTGGACGACCAGGGGATCTCCAGCGCCACCCAGGTCGTCGCCTACTTCAACTACATCAATCGGATCGCAGAAGGGTTGGGTGTGCCTATGGAAGAGTGGCTGAACGCCGACGGAACTCCCCGCGAGACCTAGCCTCGCATCTCATGGGCAAAGACAACGACGAGGTCAAAGAGAAGAAGAAGAAGCCGAAGGCGAAGCAGCCGAAGCTGGAGGACCGCAAGGTCAGTAAGCAGTTCACGGGGAAGTTCGGCAAGGAGAGAGTGGCCTACACCGCAACCGCGGGCACCCAGTCTTTCGAGAGCAACGACGAGCCGGTCTCCTTCTTCCACGTCTCGTACACCAAGGACGACGCCGATCCGGCCACCCGCCCGATTCTGTTCTGTTTCAACGGTGGCCCCGGCTCGTCGACCGTGTGGCTCAATCTGGGCTTGTTCGGCCCGAAGCGCATGCAGTTCGACGACGAGGGGTTCAAGGTCGGCATGCAGGGCCGCCTGGTCGACAACGAGCACTCCATCCTCGACGTGGCCGACGTGGTCTGCATCGACGCCATGGGCACCGGGTTCAGCCGCACGGCGAAAAAGGGCGAGGAGAAGAAGTTCCACCACTTCAAGAAGGACATCGAGGCGTTCGCCGAGTTCATCGTCCACTACCTGAACCGCAACGGGCGGTGGGCGTCTCCGAAATACCTGGCAGGGGAGAGCTACGGCACCCTGCGCGGTGCGGGGATCGCACATGAGTTGTTCGCCAAGCACCACGTCGAGTTCAACGGGATCGTTCTCATCTCGATGATCCTCAACTATCAGACCTCGGCCATCGATAGGGAGACGATGCTGGTCCACCCCGGCAACGACCTGCCCTTCGCGGTGTACCTGCCCACCTATGCGGCCACGGCCTGGTATCACGGCAGGCTGCCGAAGAAGCACCAGAAGAGGCCGCTGCGGGACTTCCTCGACGAGGTGGAGGAGTTCGCCCTCGGCGAGTATTGGTCGGCGCTGGCCCAAGGAGATGAGCTCGACGCGACCTGGCAGATGAAGGTTGCCGACAGGCTGGCGGAGTACACGGGTCTCGACGCCGGGTTCATCGACCACTACAACCTGCGCATCCACATCATGCGGTTCTGCAAAGAGCTGCTTCGTGATCAGAAGCGCACCGTGGGGCGGATCGACTCCCGCTTTCTCGGCATCGACCGGGTCTCAGCTGGTGAGAACCTCGAGGCCGACCCCAGCACCGATGCCACCGGAGGCGTGGCCGCGTCGGCGCTCAACCAGTACCTGCGTCAGGAGATCGGGTTCGAGTCCGACGACATCTACAACGTGATGGCGATGGACGTCTGGAAGACCTGGGACTACGAGGACTTCAAGGGCCGGTACGTGGACACCTCGGAGAACTTCCGCGAGGTGCTGTCGAGGTCACGGGGCACGAAGGTGCTGATCGCCAACGGCTATTACGACCTGGCCACGCCCCATTTCGCCACCGAGTACACGGTGTCGCACATGGGACTCGACCCGGAGGTGAGGGACAACATCACCCTCACCTACTACGAGGCCGGCCACATGATGTATGTCCATCAGCCGTCGCTGAAGCAGTTGGCCGCCGACCTCCGCGAGTTCGTCGAATCCACTTCCTAATGCACCAGGGCCGGTATACCGGCCCTGGGGGATCTAGAACGGGTCTCGAGCATGCGCGCGTGGATGTCAGGGATTCGAATGCCTGTCCACGACGGCGAGCACTTCGGGCATGTCGAGTTGGGGGTAAGGGTCGGGGGCCATCAGCCCCAGGATCCGCGCCTGCGAGCGCGCCGACACGATGACCCGGTCCGACCAGCGGTCCGCCAGATCGTCCGGCGGCATGCGACAGCACGACGGGTGGGGACAGGTCGACGTCTTTCGTCTCCCGGTGTCACGACCCCGGAACCAGCGGGCGTCGTCGAAGCGCACACCCAGGGTGATGGCGTGGGCCGGCTCCCGTCCTGCCTCGACATGCGTCGTGCAGAAGTAGGTGCCTGCGGGAGTGTCCGTGTATTGATGATGGGTCCCGAACTTGTCCTGGGATTCGAAGGTGACCCGGGCACCCCAGTGTCGGCAGAGACGCTGGGTCTCGATCCCTCCGTACTCGTCGCGCGGCACCGGCACACCGTCGTTGGCGTAGCCTTTCACAACGACCCCCATCTCGTCGCTGATCAGGAGATGACAGTCGATCCCGAGGTGTCGGGTCAACAGGTTGGCAGTCCGCCAGGCAGCCATCTCGTACGAGACGTAGAACAGCTCCTTCACATCCTCGACGTCGATATCGTGGTTCTCCTTCGCCACCAGGAGCCGAGCCACCACGGCATCCTCCGGGGCGAGGACGGCGGCGGCGAAGTAGGCGGTCTCCATCCGCTGGCGGAGAAAGGTGTCGAGGTCCGGGTCGCGCTCGTGGTCGAGAATGAACCCGGCGATGGTCTGGAGGACGGCCTTGCGTGCCTGCCGGGTACGCAGCTCGTTGCGCTGGGCGATATAGATGCGCCGGTTCCCCGTGTCGATGATGGAGCGGGCGAACGAGGGCATGTCGTCGATCGGTCTCAGCTCGAATCCGATGCTGGCGGTCAGATCCATGAGATTTCGCGACGAGAACGGGCCCTCTCCGGCGTAGCCCGACGAGTCGAGGGCGTCTCGGGCGGCCACCTCGATCTCCTTCAAGTAGCCATCGCTCTCCATGAGGTGGTCCTGGACCGACCCGTTGGCCCTCCTGACTTCGTCCGAGCCGGCACTCTCCAGACTCGACCGCTCCCTGAGGGCATCATGGAGCCCGACGATGTGAGCCAGGGTCTGATTGTCCACCTTGGCTGAGGGTTTGATGGTGGGGATGTCGAGACTCTCGAACAGCGAGCTCTCCTGTGCACGGAGCAAGGCGATCTCCAGCGCATCACGTCTGCTCGGCGGCGTGCCGTCCAACAGTTCGGCCACCTCGACGCCGAGGGCCTTGGCGATGTCGACGAGGAGATTGACCCGCGGCTCCTTCTTGCCGTTCTCGAGGAGAGACAGGTAGGGGGCAGGCTTGCCCACCAGCTCACCGAGCTGGTCGAGGGTGAGGCCGGCCTCGTTGCGGTGGTATCGAACCCGACGTCCCAAGACCAATGGTTCCAGCTGCTGAGGTTCGCTCATTTATAGTCCTCTCTGAAAGATATACTGATCTTATCGTGTTTGTATCAAGCATCTCCAGGGTATAGACAAGAGACTAACTTCTTATGAACCAGTTCCAGGAGAGCGAGATCGAACGTCGGGTGCTGATTCCCGACGCGGTCGCCTTCCTGATCGATCTCGAGAACGAGTTCGGTTGGCGGAGGGGCCAGATCCTCGAGGAGCGAATCGCCCGTTCGCAGCGCATCGAGAAAGGCGAGATGCCCGACTTCCTCTCCGAGACCCACTACGTCCGGCGCGGCGACTGGGAGATAGCCCCGGTGCACCCGGATCTCGCCGACCGTCGGGTGGAGATCACCGGCCCGGTCGATCGCAAGATGATGATCAACGCCCTCAACTCCGAGGCACAGGTGTTCATGGCCGACTTCGAGGATGCCACCTCGCCCACCTGGGACAACCTGTTACACGGTCACGTCAACCTCGTCGAGGCCTATGACCGGACCCTCGAGTTGAAGACGGCCGACAAGGAGTACACCCTCGACGACGAGATCGCCACCCTGGTGGTCCGACCCCGGGGATGGCACCTGGACGAGAAGCACTTCCTCGTCGACGGTCAGCCGATGTCGGCCTCACTCTTCGACTTCGGCCTCTACCTGTTCCACGGCGGGCGGGCCGCCCTCGCCAACGGGACCGCGCCCTTCCTCTATCTGCCCAAGCTGGAGTCCCATCTCGAGGCCCGACTGTGGAACGACGTCTTCGTCTGGGCACAGGACCGTCTCGGCATCGAGCGGGGGACGATCAAGGCCACGGTCCTCATCGAGAACATCCTCGCCGCCTTCGAGATGGACGAGATCCTCTATGAGCTGCGCGATCACGCCGCCGGTCTCAACGCCGGTCGCTGGGACTACATCTTCAGTGTCATCAAGAAGTTCCGCAACCATCCCGACTTCGTCCTGCCCGATCGATCCCAGGTGACGATGACCGTGCCCTTCATGCACGCCTACACCGAGCTGATGGTGAAGACGTGTCACCGTCGCGGCGCCCACGCCATCGGGGGTATGGCGGCGTTCATCCCCAACCGGCGCGACCAGGAAGTGACCGACAAGGCGATAGCTGCCGTCGCGGAGGACAAGCGGCGTGAGGCTGAGGCGGGATGCGACGGGACCTGGGTGGCTCATCCCGACCTGGTGCCGGTGGCACGCGAGCAGTTCGACATCGTCCTCGGGGACCGTCCCAACCAGATCGACCGTCTACGTGACGACGTCGAGGTGGGCGCTTCCGATCTCCTCGACCTCGACTTCCCCGGCGAGGTCACCCTCGACGGTGTCCGCACCAACGTCTCGGTCGGGATTCGATATCTGACTGCCTGGCTGTCCGGCGTTGGCGCAGCCGCCATCGACAACCTCATGGAGGACGTGGCCACGGCCGAGATCAGCCGCTCTCAGATCTGGCAGTGGGTCCACCACGGGGTCACCACCACCGACGGGACCGAAGTGACGGAGTCACTGGTGCGCTCGATCGCCGGTGAGGTGGTCGACGAGCTCGACGGCGAGGGCAACCACGAGGTGCACTCCGCCCGCAAGGTCTTCGAGGAAGTGGCGCTGTCGGACGACTTCGTCGACTTCCTCACGCTGCCCGCATACGAACTGATCAACTAGGAGAACCAGGTGACACAGGAACAGGAAGCCAGCCGCCTCGCCGAGGAGTGGAAGAACAGCCCGCGTTGGGAAGGGATCTCCCGGGACTACTCGGCGGAGGACGTGGTGCGGCTGAGGGGCAGCATCCGCGAGCAGCAGACACTCGCCTACCGAATGGCGGAGAAGCTGTGGAATCTCCTCGAGTCAGAGGACTACGTGAGCTCCCTCGGGGCGTTGAGTGGTGGCCAGGCCGTGCAGATGGTCAAGGCCGGGCTGAAGTCGATCTACCTGTCCGGATGGCAGGTTGCCGGTGACGGCAACCTCGCCGGTGAGGTCTACCCCGATCAATCCCTCTATCCGGCCAACTCGGCTCCTGCCCTGGTCAAGAGGATCAACAACGCCTTGAGACGGGCCGACCAGATCCACTGGGCCGAGGGCGACACCGACACCGACTGGTTCGTCCCCATCGTCGCCGACGGTGAAGCAGGATTCGGCGGCGCCCTCAACGTCTTCGAATTGACCAAGGCCTTCATCGAGGCCGGGGCCGCCGGTGTGCACTTCGAGGACCAGCTCGCCGCGGAGAAGAAATGTGGCCACATGGGCGGAAAGGTCCTGGTGCCGACCAGCCAGCACATCCGAACCCTGCAGTCGGCACGTCTCGCCGCTGACGTCCTCGGCGTGCCCACCGTCATCGTCGCTCGCACCGATGCCAACTCGGCCACGCTGCTCACCTCCGACATCGATCCGAGGGACCGCGAGTTCATCGCCGGGGAGCGGACCGCCGAGGGCTTCCATCAGGTGACGGGAGGGCTCGAGTCCGCCATCGCACGTGGACTGGCTTACGCCCCGTACTGCGATCTGATCTGGTGTGAGACCGCGAAGCCCGACCTGGACGAGGCGCGTCGTTTCGCCGACGCCATCCACGCTGAGTACCCGGGGAAGCTGCTCGCCTACAACTGCTCGCCCTCGTTCAACTGGAGCAAGCATCTCGACGAGGGGACGGTGGCCCGCTTCCAGAAGGAGCTGGGCGGGATGGGCTATCGCTACCAGTTCATCACCCTGGCCGGGTTCCACGCCCTCAACGCCACCATGTTCGAGCTGGCCAAGGGCTACGCCAAGAGCGGCATGTCCGCATACGTCGACCTCCAGAATCGCGAGTTCGCCATGGAATCCCAGGGTTACACCGCCACGCGGCACCAACGCGAGGTGGGCGCTGGTTACTTCGACCTGGTCGGCCAGACCATCTCCGGCGGCCAGTCCTCGACCCTGGCCCTGAAGGGCTCCACCGAAGAGGGCCAGTTCTAAGGCGTTGCTATAGCATCGGGTAGCGGTTTCCGAGACCACTTGCTATAGCCACGCCGGAACCGCTCTGTGGGTTGTTGTGATTCAGTGACACACCCGCACCGAACGGTCACGGGCCTTCGATCCACACGGCCGTGTCGGGGGGCAGATTGCGGTCGGTGAGCGCTCCGCTGGTGATGAGTATCTCTCCGTTCGGGAGGGGCACGGGCTCGCTGCCGTAGTTGATCATGCAGATGATCCCCCTGCCGCGGCGAAAGGCGACTACGTCGTCACCTTCGTCCAGCCATTCCAGGTCCTCGTCATCGACGAGAAACTCCTCCCTGACCTCGATGGCCTTTCGATACAAGCCGAGTGTCGACTCCGGATCTCCCTCCTGGGCTTCGACCGACAACTCACCCCATCCAGTGGGTTGGGGAAGCCAGCAACCGACGCTGCCGAACCCGAACGACTGGCCCTCTGCGGTCCACGGGATGGGCACCCGACATCCATCACGCCCCTTCTCCGTTTTCCCGGAGCGCTCCCAGACCGGGTCCTCGAGGGCGCCTTCGGGGAGGTCGTGAACCTCCGGCAGGCCCAGTTCTTCTCCTTGGTAGAGATACACAGACCCAGGGAGGGCCAGCATCAACAGCGATGCGGCCCGCGCCCGCCACAGCCCGAGCTCCTCGTCGAGCAGATCGCGGTCACCCTCGAGCAGCCAATCCTTGGCGTTCACCCCGGCGGGCAGGCCGTAACGGGTGGCGTGACGGACCACGTCGTGGTTGGAGAGGACCCAGGTGGGGACCGACCCGACCGCAATGGCGGCCCCTAGCGCCTCGTCGATGGTCTTCCGCATCTTGGTGGCGTCCCAGGGCGCCTGGAGGAAGAGGAAGTCGAAGGCCTGGTGGTATCGGCCCGGCCGAACGTACTCGGCGAGCTGGTCCCATCCGGACAGCCAGGCCTCGGCAATGAGCATCGTGTCCGGGTACTGGTCGAGCACCGACCTCCATTCCCTGACGATCGCATGGATCCCCGATCGGTTCCAATGGGGATGGCTCGCCGTGGTGGGCGTGGCCATGATGGCTTCGTGCTCGCCGCCGAGGTCGGGATAGGCCGGGTCCTTGACCAGGGCGTGGGCGACGTCGACGCGGAATCCGGAGATCCCGAGATCGAGCCAGTAGCGCATGATGTCCAGGAACTCCGCACGCACCTCGGGGTGCTCCCAGTCGAGGTCCGGCTGCGACGGGTCGAAGAGATGCAAGTACCACTCGCCGTCGCCGACTCTGGTCCAGGCCGGGCCGCCGAAGACGCTTTGCCAGTCGTTGGGTGGTTCCTCACCCCGCTCCCCACGACCGGGGAGGAAATGGTAACGGTCGCGCTCGGGGCTGGCTGGCCCGGCGTCGAGGGCGGCCTGGAACCACTCGTGCTCCGATGACGTGTGGTTGGGTACGAGGTCGGCGATGACCCGCATGCCCTCGGCGCGCGCCTCTTCGATGAGTGCCCTGGCATCCTCGAGCGTGCCGAAGAGCGGGTTGATGCTCCTGTAGTCGGCCACGTCGTAGCCGCCGTCGCGCATCGGCGATTCGTACCACGGGTTCACCCAAATCGCATCCACTCCCAGCGCGGCAAGGTAGGAGAGACGGGAGCGCAGGCCGGCGATGTCCCCGATGCCATCGCCGTTACCGTCGGCGAAGGAGCGGAGGTAGACCTGATAGACGACCGCCTGGCGCCACCAAGGGAAGGATGGCTTCATGCTCGGTGAGTATGGCTGACCGCACCGGGTTCGCCATGGAGCCCATGGCCGCAGGTAGCGTTTCCGAGACCTCTTGCTATAGCCACGCCGGAAGACGGAGGTTGAACTCTGTGTGTGACGGGTACCATGCCATTCCGGACATGAACCAGTTGCATCCGCCCCGGAGGGATCCCTCATGAAGATCGTCCACGTCGTGGGCACCGGCACCATCGGTGAGCCACTCATCGGCCTCCTGGCCGACAACAAGGAACACTTTGGAATCGACGAAGTCACCTTCCACAAGCGCACCCCCCTGCTCACCGAGGTCGCCAAGGTAGAAGACCTGGTCCGTCGGGGCGCAGTGCTCGTCGTCGACGACGATCGGAAGGCGAAGTTCGAAGAATTGGGGCATGCACCCAAGTACGAGAAGAACGAAGCCATCGAGCGGGCGACAGTGGTCATCGACTGCACCCCGGTCGGCAACGAGAACAAGCAGGACTTCTATCAGAGCGCCGTTGGCCCGGTCGGGTTCATGGCCCAAGGCTCCGAGTACGGCTTCGGGAAGATGTACGCCCGGGGCATCAACGACGAAGCCCTGAACCGTGACGAGGACAAGTTTCTCCACATCGTGAGCTGCAACACGCACAACATCGCGGTGCTGATCAAGTCGCTGGCGATGGACCCCGATGGGACCAGCCATCTCGAGAACGGTCGATTCCTCTGCATGAGGCGGGCCAACGACATCTCCCAGGACACCGGGTTCATCGCCAGTCCGGTGGTCGGCGGTCACGCGGACGAGCGTTTTGGCACCCACCACGCCAGAGACGCGCACGACCTGTTCACAACGCTGGATTACGACCTCAACATCCACTCATCGGCGATCAAGCTCAACACCCAGTACATGCACTCCTTGCACTTCTCGCTGAGTCTCGACCGCGACATCGACCTCGACGAGATCAGGGATCGGCTCGCCGCCAACACCCGCGTTGCCACCACCCATAAGACTTCGGCCAATCAGGTGTTCTCCTTCGGGCGTGACCACGGCTACTACGGCCGCATCATGAGCCAGGCGGTGGTGGCGCTCGAGACCCTGGCGGTCCGCAACGGCAACGAGATCGTCGGGTTCTCCTTCACTCCCCAGGATGGCAATCCGCTGCTCTCGACGATCGCGGCCATGCTGTGGTACCTGGATCCGTCGACGATGGACGACCGCATGGACATTCTCCGCCGGTACCTGTTCGAAGAGATCTAGGCCACCAGGGCAGATCTTGGAGCAGAAGGCCCGTCTCTTCGCCGAGGAGGCCATTCTCGCCCTGGGCCGTCTCGATGTGGCCGGGGCGCGCACCGCCATCAGTCAGGCTTTCGAGGTCGACCACAAGATCGGCGCCCTGGCCGACGCCGTCTATCTCGCCTGCGCCGAGATCGAGAACGACGAGGGGGTGAGCACGGCCACCTGGAACACTCTCGCCGACGCCGTCGACTCGCCCGAGCTGCTCGCAGTGGTCGAGTCCTCCCGCACCTAATCTGCCCCGTGTGATCGTCGAAGTCATCGCGGTCGGCACCGAGCTCCTCCTCGGTCAGATCGTCAACTCCAACGCCGCATTCATCGGATCGACGCTTGCCGACCACGGGGTGGACGCCCATTACCAGCAGGTGGTGGGCGACAACCTGGAGCGGGTCGGCAACAGCATCACCACGGCCATGGAGCGATCCGACGCCGTGATCATCACCGGGGGGATCGGACCCACCCGGGACGACCTCACCCGTGAGGCGCTATGCCGGGCCACCGGCCGGAAGATGGTCGTCGACGAGGCATATGCCGATCGTCTCCGTGAGTGGTGGCGGCAGCGGGGCCGGGACATGCCCGAGTCCAATCTGAAACAGGCCGAGCACCCCGAGGGAGCCGAGCTGTTGATCAATCCCAAGGGCACCGCCCCCGGGCTGATGCTCGACCACGAGGGCACGGACGTGTTCTGCGTCCCCGGCGTGCCCCAGGAGATGGAGTACCTCCTCCAGCGCGAGGTGATGCCCCGCGTCGTCGCCAGGTCGGGAGGGTCGGCGGTGGTGGCGAGTCGGATGCTGCGGACCTGGGGTCAGAGCGAGTCGATGATCGGTGAGTTGCTCGACGATCTCTATCAGGGGTCGACCAACCCCTCTGTTGCCTTCCTCGCCTCCGGGGGCGAGATCAAGATCAGGATCACGGCGAAGGCGGCCACCCGGGATGAGGCCGTGGCGATGATCGAGCCGACAGAGGCCGAGATCAGACAGCGCGTCGCTCAGTGGTACTTCGGCAGCGACGACGAGACCGTGCATCGGGTCATATTCGGCCTGCTGAGAGAGAAGGGTTGGACCATCGGCACCGCCGAGTCCATGACGGGTGGGCTGGTGGCCGCCGAGTTGACCTCCGAGCCCGGTGCGTCGGAGTTCGTACGCGGGGGTCTGGTGGCCTATGACAAGGGGCTGAAGGGTCGTCTCCTCGGGATGACCGACCTTCGTGAGGTGGTCGATGTCGAGACCGCGATCGAGATGGCGCGTGGCGGACGAGAGCTCCTCGACGCGGATGTGGTCGTCTCGGTCACCGGTTCGGCGGGCCCGGACCCGATGGAGAAGCCTCCGGGCACCGTGGTCATCGCGGTCGCCACGCCCGAGGACGTGAGAGCGCGCGAGCTGCGCATGCCGGGCGACCGCGAGAGGGTGCGCGTCTACGGGACCACCAGTGCCCTCCACTTGGCGCGACTGGCTATCTCGGGGCGATGGTGGACGACCTAGCCGCAGACATGGTCGGCCGGGTCTTCGTGGCGGCACCGCTCCCGTCCGATGTGCGTTTCGCACTCGCCGAGAGGATCGCGGAGATGCCCATCCCGGGACGGGTCGGCCCCCCGGAGAATTGGCATGTCACTCTCCGGTTTCTGGACGTGATCGACCGGGTCACCTACGAGCGGTTCGTGTCCGCCCTCGAGAGCCTCGGACAGCAGTTCTCGTTCCCCATCGCCATGGATGGGTTTGGGGCGTTCCCGAGACCGGGCAAGGCCACGGTCTTCTGGGCGGGGATCGGGAGAGGCGCTCCGGAGATATCGCTGCTGAACGAGCTCGCCGAGGATGCCGCGGTCTCGGCGGGGCTGGTGCCCGAGGAGCGCCCGTTCCACCCCCATCTCACCCTGGCCCGGATCCGGCCCCCGACCGACGTGCGCGACCTTGTGGAGGAGGACCTAGACCTCGGATGGCGATGCGATCGTGTCGTCGTCTACCGCAGTCACCTCGGTCGGGGCCCGGCGCGATACGAACCCCTTGACTCGGTGAATCTGATCGGATAAATCCAAGAGTGCGAACACATGTTCGGTAACATCGATTCTGTCACAGGCCCCCGATACGGTTCACAGCAATGAGTCAGGAAGGACGCGACGTGGAACGCGAGAAGGCATTGGACATGGCGGTCAGCCAGATCGAGAGACAGTACGGCAAGGGCGCCATCATGAAGATGGGCGAGGCCGCCAGACGGAAAGTCGACGTGATCCCGACCGGTGCGCTGTCACTCGACCTGGCACTCGGGATCGGCGGGGTGCCCCGGGGACGCATCGTCGAGCTCTACGGCCCGGAGAGCTCGGGCAAGACCTCACTTGCCCTGCACATCGTCGCCGAGGCACAACGAAACGGTGGTATCGCAGCCTTCATCGACGCCGAGCACGCCCTCGACCCGATCTACGCCAAGGCGATCGGGGTCGACGTCGACGAGCTGTTGATCTCTCAGCCCGACACCGGGGAGCAGGCTCTCGAGATCGCTGACATGCTGATCCGATCCGGTGCTCTCGACGTGCTGGTCATCGACTCGGTGGCCGCCCTGGTTCCCCGTGCCGAGATCGAAGGTGAGATGGGCGATTCCCATGTCGGTCTCCAGGCCCGGCTGATGAGCCAGGCACTGCGCAAGCTGGCCGGCACCCTCAACAAGTCGCGGACCACCGCCGTCTTCATCAACCAGCTCCGGGAGAAGATAGGGGTGATGTTCGGATGCTTCCAGTACTCGACGAGAGTCACTCTGGCCGACGGCACTCAGGAGAAGATCGGCAAGATCGTCAATCAGAGGATGGACGTAGAGGTACTGGCGGTCGATCCTGAGACGGGGAAGGTTGAGCCGAGGCGGATCGTCAACTGGTACGACAACGGGAACGCCGACGAGTTCCTCCAGTTCACCGTGTACAAGCCCCAGGGCAACGGCAAGGCTCAATTCGCCGCAACCGTCAACCACCTGCTCTCAACGCCAGGAGGGTGGCGAGAGGCGGGGGAGTTGATCACGGGCGACCGGGTGCTCATGCCCCTCAAGCACTACCTCTCGGAACAACAGCGTCAGTTGGTACTTGGTGGGCTGATGGGAGATGGAACGGTCTCGCCGAAGCGTGACCACTCGAACGGACCCGGCATGAAGTCGAGATTCCGCTTCGGGCACGGCCCGAAACAGGACGAGTACGCGCAATGGAAAGCGAGTCTGCTCGCAGGTGTGCCGGTTTCGATCTCACCACACTCCAAGGGTGGCCTGATGGTAGAGACCAGCCCTCTCGCCGAGCTCGACGTGCTGCGTGAGGCCGTCTACATCGGCAACAAGAAGGTTTTCAGCTGGGATTACCTCAAGGAACTGACACCCTTCGCCCTTGCCATCTGGTACATGGACGACGGCTCATTTGCCGAGCGCCGCGTTGACGGTTCGGCGGGTCGGTCCGACATATGCGTCCAGGCGATGGACCGGGGAACCCAGGGTCGGTTGGTCCAGCACCTCGGCGATTCGTTCGGCTTGAGCTGCAAGCTGATCGATCGCGCGGGCAAGGCAGTCGTGGTCTTCGACCGTGACGGCACTGAAGCACTTCACGATCTGGTGGCGCCCTATGTGCCTGAGAGTATGCAGTACAAGTTGCTTCGGCACCATCGCGGGCGCTTCGCAGTCGAGGTCCAACCAGCCAACGAGCGTTTCGAGCTGGCAGCTGTTCCAATCGTCGACATCCATGTCAAGCCGAAGACGAAGAGCATGCGGCGCTTCGACATCGAGGTTGAGGGTCACCACAACTACCTGGCTGACGGGGTAATGGTGCACAACTCACCGGAGACGACGCCCGGTGGCCGGGCGCTCAAGTTCTACTCGTCGGTGCGTCTCGACATCCGTCGCATCGAGGCGATCAAGGACGGTGCCGACAACGTCGGCAACCGGGTGCGGGTCAAGGTGGCCAAGAACAAGATGGCCCCGCCGTTCCGGCTCGCCGAGTTCGACATCATGTTCGGTGAAGGCATCTCCCGGGAGGGAAGCCTCCTCGACGTGGCAGTCGACAACGACGTCGTCAAGAAGAGTGGCGCCTGGTACACCTTCGACGAGGATCAGCTCGGCCAGGGCCGGGAGAACTCGAAGCGTTTCCTGCGGGAGAACCCTGAGCTGGCCATGCAACTCCAGGCCAAGGTGTTCGAGGCCGTCGGTCTGGTCACCAATAGCGAAAAAGAAGACGAAGGGGCTGCCGAAGGGGCCACCGAAGAGACCGCCGGGGAGACCGCCGAGGCG
>CAZYCX010000021.1:0-33396 GCA_964645875.1 uncultured Acidimicrobiaceae bacterium | reverse complement strand
GCACCGAGGCTAAGCCGGGCAGTAGCACCGATCACCTGATCCCGGGCGAGACCGCACATATCTGACACCACGCGATAACGGCACCTCGGCGCTCGGCCGGTGCCGCCGGGCGGCTTCTTCCTACGCGTGGCCGATGTGCCGTTTCAGGAGCAAAGCACCGTGGTCTTCGTATCCCAATGCGGTGTAGAAAGCCAGAGCTGGCTTATTGGCGCGGAGCATGTCCAACATCAGGCTGGTGGCTCCCTGGCCACGAGCCCACTTTTCCGCTCGCTGCATCAACGCCCTCCCAATCCCCTGTCGGCGGCGATCCACGTCGACGACGATCTCAACGGACGCGATCCGCTCTGGGCGAAGCATGCTTCTTGGAGACGCCGGATCCGCGATGCTGACCTCCACAATCCCGACCAAAGTCTCACCTGACTCAGCGACGAAACACATGAGCGGCTCGGTTTTGATTCTCTCCGCCAGCCCTTGGTAGTGGGCGACGATCGCCCCTAGATCGGGAACCCGGTAGAAGTCCGGATCAAGCTCTGTGTGGTGTTCCGCACTCTGGAGATAGAGTCGGGCCGCGCTTTCCGCATCTTCCGACGAAAACCTTCTGATCTCCACTGGCCCACCGTATCGATAATCCCGAGCTCGTTCCGCCCATATCTCGGACCGATATCGGCACATTCCGCTCGAGTTGATGCAGAAATCGAAGCGACCGCATCCGACGTGGCGACTACGGTTGGGGCCATGACTGTGACGGTGATGGTCCGTGTCCGCCAAACGACAGCGGACCCCACGGGATACTCGCAGGCGCTCACTCGGACAGAATTTCCTCGTTGATCGAGATGAGGTCAGCAGGCTCATTGATGCGGTCGGTGCCCGACCCGGCGAGCTGATAGTCGAGGTCGGGGCTGGCACAGGTGCCCTGACTCTTCCCTTGGCTCGAGCCGGCGCTCGAGTCATCGCGATCGAACCCGATTCCGCCTGGGCTCGGCGGCTTCATGAGAGGGTGTCCAATGCGGGGTTGGTCGACCAGATCGAGATTGTGCGCCAGGACTTCCGTGGGATTGAATGGCCCTCCGAGACGTACCGGGTGGTCTCGAATCCGCCCTTCGGGTTGACTACGGCCCTGTTCGCAAGGTTGTTCGACAACCCGGCGGAGGGTCCATTGAGGGCGGATCTGGTCATCCAGTTCGAGGTTGCACGGAAGCGTGCGGCGGTTCCGCCGACCACCCTGCGGTCGGCAGCCTGGGCTCCATGGTGGACTTTCCATCTGGGCCCTCGAGTTCCCCGAACAGCGTTCCGTCCGGTTCCTCGGGTTGACGCGGCCCTTCTGACTGTGCGCCGACGCAATGTCGCTGTTCTTCCGGAATGGTTGGCACCGCAGCTGCGAGAGCTGCTGCGACCGGGTTGGAATCCGCCTCCCTGATGAGAACCGAACCTTGAGCCGTCGGCCACCCCTGCGCACAGATCAGCAAAACTCGGGCGATAACGCACACATCTGAATTCGAGCGATATCGGCACTTCGGAGTGCGGTGTCTCATGGTCGCGTAATCGGCTCCGTACGCTGATAGATCGTGGGAAACATGCGCGATTGCTGGACTGAAGTGGCTGACCGATTCGTTGATGAGCACTACGCATCGGTTCGGGGACGGGTCCGGACCTATGTCATCGATCAGCATCTAGAGGCTCACCTCCCTTCTCCTCCAGCATCGATTGTCGACGTTGGTGGTGGTGCTGGCACCCAGTCGCTTCCGCTGGCAAGACGAGGCTACGACGTGACAATTGTCGATTCCTCGCCGGCGATGCTGGAACGTGCCACCGATGCGTTGAGTGGAGAGCCCGTCGAGGTTGCGTCGCGAGTTCGGCTGGTAGAAGCACCAGGTGAGATTGCCTTTGACTCATTGGGGAAGGAGAAGTTCGAAGGTGTCCTCTGTCACGGTGTCCTCCCCTACGTGGATGACCCCAGTCCGCTCATTGACAGTCTCTGTGCTCTGTGCGCCCCAGGTGGAATCGTCTCCATCGTCGCCAAGAACTCGAGAACCCTGGCTGTCTTGCCGGCACTCGAAGCCAACTGGGCCGAAGCTCTCACTGCCTTTGACGCGTCCCGGCAGATCAACAGTCTCGGGTTCGACACCCGGGCCGACACTGTTGAGGATCTAGCGATTCTGCTTGATCAACACGGTGTCAAGGTGGTGGCCTGGTTTGGTGTCCGGCTCTTTACCGACAGGTGGACCGATCCTGAGCCTGCAGACTTGGATGACCTCATGGCGGTCGAACTCGAAGCGAGTAAGCGCGATCCATATCGGCAGCTCAGTCGTCTCTTCCACCTGATTGGACAAAAGGACGCTCAACGAAGCGACACGGACTGACGCACAGATCAAGATCAACAATTCGAGAGCTGAACCGCACATATGTCTTGACCCGTGCGAGAACGGCAGCACTTGCTGCTCTGGTTAACACGGGTGCTGAATAGCAGTGTGCCAATCGACTGGCCGCTTACTTCTGGGAGACTGGGCTCTCGGTTTCGATTCCGAAGTGGATGAGAGATGGGATCGAGCTTGAACGGATTGGAAGACTCGGAACGCTCAGAACGCATTGACGGTCTCCTTGCCCGAGCCGGGGTTGCGGCTCCGGTAATGCGGGTGGACGCAGCCTCCGAGCCGGGTTCGACCAACGACACTTGGATCGTCGAAGTGGAGGGAGGGCAACATTTCGTCGTCCGGGAGTACCGCTGGCCTTATCAACAAGCGGAGCCTGGTCGAATCCGCAAAGAGCCGATCCTTCATCGACTGTTGCGGACACATGGAATCCCCGCACCGGAAATGCTCGCTGCCGCGGAGGGCGAATGGGATGCGGCTCTTCTCGAATATCTGCCCGGCAGACCGCTCGGCGAGATCACCAACCAACTCACCGCCGAGGCGCGAGCCCAGGCGTGGCGGTCGGTCGGAGAGGTCATGCGCAGGGTCCACTCGATCGACTATCCGACAGAGCATGCGGGTGTCATCGTCGGTGAGAAAGTCCGGCCGTTCGACGAAGGATCATGGGGTGGCTTCTGTCGTGGAAACATGATCCAACATGCGGTCAGGCTCCAGAAACGTCGACCCGATCTGCACATCGACGTCGATCGTCTGCAGATGCTGGGTGACCGTTTCCAGCCGGTCCTCGACGACACGCCAAGAGCGCTGCTGCACAACGACTCTCACCCCTGGAACGTGCTCGTCCAAGAAACCGAGGGCGGCTGGGAGTGCTCCGGACTGCTGGACTGGGAACACGCCTGGGTAGGAGACCCCACCTGGGACCTGGTTCGGATGGATCTCTTCAGACCGAAGCCGATCGGACCAACTCCCGAGGCGTTCTGGCAGGGCTACGGACAGCATCCCATCGAACCTCAAGCCAGCTTCTACCGACTCCAGATCAGTCTCTGGATGGCCAACCAGTATCTGGACGGCTCAGAGGCGTTGCTCCCCACCTACCTGCAGGCAACCAGCTACGTCGAGGATCTGGACCGACGCCTATCCCATCTTCAGAGTCTCCTCACCGACGAGAAAACCTGATCCAGAGAACCTCGGTGGCGAAACCACCCACATCTGACCCCCCGGAACGGGGTACTTCAGCGTTGACCGAAACTCCCGGATCCGCCACTCAAGGTGAGAAGGCACAGTCTCGGCGCCCGACTGGAATGCGTCCGAAGCCCACGGCAGAGTGTCGGTTTGGTTGCGCCGTTTGAGGAGGTCGACCCCTTCGGGGGTCTTCTGCGCGTCGGCCGATGTCCGTGACAATTCACGTCGAATCCGGGCAGGCAGGAGGAAAAACCGAAGCTTCTTGAGATGCGGTGGAAAAGTCGCCCATCAGGGTTGAAGGCTGAACGGTGGGTACCGGTCGGTCACCAGTAGGAAAGCGTATGCCTGGACACGGAGGGACCATCTGCCCACACCAACCACATAATCGAACAAGCCGCGCGGGTATCTCCCGGTGAAGAGGATGGCGAACCATGCGATTACGACGGCAAGGATCGCACCGATGCTCAGCACAACCAGCACGATGTAGTGCGGGATGGCCAGGAACCATTTGACGAGCGGAAGCCAACGGTTGAGATCTTGTTCGACGTTGGGGTAGTCGATGTCGAGATGAATGGCCTGTGCGTCGACGGTGGATGGATAGCGGTCGGTGAGTAGGGCCAGGTAGGCGCCGACTCGGGCCGAGAATCGGGCCAATTCGCGTGCGAAATCGAACCACCAGCGCGGATAGCGCTCCCGAAACACGATCATGAGCATCGTGGCAACGAACAGTCCGGCGGCGATTCCTCCACCGGATCGGGTCATCTCCTCGCCGGTCTCAGTCACGACCGTCTCGTTGCCGGTGGCGCTGATCAGGCTGAGGATGATGACGATCGGTACCGCCCAGATGAGCCGGAAGAAGGTGGTGAGCCGGTCGAGTCTCGCCGTGTAGTCGATATTCAGGCGGGCTGGGTAGGGGTTGCTTCCCGTAGCCATGTTGTCCCTTCGTTCTGTATTCATGATGATGCCTACCTCTGGGTCGTGATGTTGGCCGGGATTCCTACGAGATCGGCGGACACGCTCCACAATTGGTTCGTGAGTCCGGTGTAGTAGAAGGATTCCTCGGAGATCTTTACCTTGCGGTTGGAGAAACAGCGACCCGTCACACCCTCAGCGTCGAGAGAACTGGCGCCCTTGTCGGTACTCCTCATGAAATGGCCGCAGGGTGAAGACCATCCGTGCCATCTTGCGGGCGGGATCTCCGGAGCTGGATGAGGTGGTTGTCCCGGGTGGAGGACGGCTGCGGTACCCCAGTCCCTTCGAGTTGCCATGCTGGTTCGTAGTTGAACATGAAGTTCGCCAGTTTCGATTGGTTGTAGGTCTGCTATCCGGAGTGGTTCCGCTCGCACATCAGGTCGTCGGATTCCGTCCGTGGAATGAGCCCCACAGGGCGAACCACCGGATGATCCGTGCTCGGCAACGGACGAGGCTCTGGATGGACGGGAGCCCAGGACGTGTCGCTGTGAGCTAGTTCGGGCGTCACAGCGCATTCACGGTGTCGGGGTCGGATGAAGGGGTCTTGACGCCTTTGATGAGCAGATAGCCGATCATCCAGAACTCGCCCACAGTGGCGGGGACGGTGAGTCCTTCGACGAGCCATCCGGGTGCGCCGACGACGCCATGTTTGACGAGAGCGCTGGCCACATATCCGACGCCTCCCACGATGAGGACTCGCCCCAGCCACTTAGGCATGAGCCCCGAGGTGAGGGCGATGTGTCCCATCGGGATCAGCCATAGCCCGAAGAAGACCGCGGCGACTCCCCAACTGTTCGAGCTGAGCTGGTGCAACAGCTGGATGGTGGCGACCGTGTCTCCACCCGGCGCCAGGGCGAGGTTGTGCGCCACGGACAGTGTGGTTGCCCAGTAGGCGGCGCTGGCGAGGATGGCGATGGCGTTGGCCATACCGAACGCGGCAAGTGCCCATGCCGCCGTGTGGTTTATGACGCGGAACAGCTTGTAGAACGAGACGGCCAGGGATGCCTGGATGACGATCATGGCGAGTTCGAGGCTCAATCCGAGTCGAGCGAGCGCTTCCCGGTCGACGAGGTTGGTGAAGGTTGCCGCCGGGTCTCCCGCCACGAAGATCTGCGGTCGGATGAGTAAATAGCTCAGGATCCCGGTGATGCCCAGCGCCAGATACCAGAGGCCGGTTGTCCGGCCCGTCCTGCTGAGCGGGCTCGTTCCTGGCTCCCACCTGTCAGTTGCAGCGACGTTCATAGTTTGTCCTCTCGTAGGTCATACGTTGTAAGTTGTACGCTGTAAGGTATCTCGTACTGTGTAAGATTGTCAAGTCGACAGCTACCGGGATGTGCGGCCACGATTTGTCGCCCCACCCCACCTTGACTCGTACACTGTAAGATAACCAGGCAAAGGTATTCATACAAGGTAAGATTGTCAAGGCGAACAATCCTCGTCCCATGGCTACTCCCACCGAACCGAAAGCAGAGCGTCGAATCCCGTTGAGCAAAGAGCGGGTATTTCTCGCTGCGGTTCGGATCGCAGACAGCGACGGCATCGAGGCCGTGACAATGCGCAATCTGGCCGACAAGCTCGGCGCAGAGGCGATGTCGCTTTACTACCACGTGGCGAACAAGGAGGCTGTCCTCGATGGCATGGTCGATGCGGTCATCGCTGAGATCAACGAGGCGGCCGAGGAGATGGACGCCCCTTCTCCGGAAGAAGACTGGAAGACGGCCATGCGTATGAGAATCCTTGCCGCGCGAGAGGTGCTTCTGCGTCACCCTTGGGCGCCCGGCGTCATCGAGACCAGATCCGCCATGAGCCCCCAGATCGTCCGCTATTTCGAATCCGTGCTCGGCATCTTCCGAAAGGGCGGCTTCTCCTACGATCTCGCCCACCACGCCATGCATGCCCTTGGGAGCCGAGCGCTCGGATTCACTCAAGAGCTGTTCGAACCGGACGACGGCGACGACGCCGAGACCTCGGAAATGTTGGAACACATGGCCGACGAGCTGCCCTATCTGGTCGGGATGATGTTGGAGGTCGCTCACGATGACCCAAACTCGACGCTGGGATGGTGCGACGACCAGACCGAGTTCGAGTTTGGGCTCGATCTGATCCTCGACGGTCTGGAAAGACTGCGTCAGACAACCTCCGCGGCGTAGCTCTCGAGGATGGCATCGATCTCAGAGGCGCATCGTTCAGCGAGCATCTCGGCCACCCTCGCCACTCCAGGGACCCTCCGAAGGTCGGCCTCGAACCGGATGGTCACCCGTGTCCGGCCATCGACCGGCTCGACACTCCAAGTCCCCGTGAAGCTCCGAAACAGCATCCGGAATCTGGCTGGATAAGTCGACCGTCGACATCCATCACATACCGGCGTTCCGGATCCCACGTGGTGCAGGACTCCTCCCAGTGGCTGCCCGAAGCATCGACGCACCGACTGGCTTCCACGGTCAACGTCATGTTGCCGTCTCCATGCCACGAAGTCCGACGGTCTGGAAGGCCGCGAAGTCAGCAACGGGGACGGTCAGCGACAGCCCGGTGCTGGGGCACCGTCTCCGCCTCGAGCCAAAGGGCGACCGTGATCTGGCATCCCAGATCTACACTTGGAGACCCCATGGTCACGGAAACGACAGCCACCGAGGAGCGACCCGCCAACCGGTCGGACTTGCTGGTCAGCCGCATCGCCGGCTTCGGCATCATCGTCATCGGGGCTGTCCTCGCCTACTCGCTGGTGTTCACGACCTTCGAGCAGAGGGTCCTCTTCCAGTGGGAATTCGTCAACGGTGAGCGCACACCGATAACCCACATAACCTGTCCACCGCCGTGGTCGGTGCTCAGCGAAGGAGCCAAACCCCGGGGAGTCGTCTCAGGCGACCTGTGCGTCAAACCGGCACGCGGTCATGTGGTGCAAGGCATCGGGGTCGCCATCGCGGCCCTGGCCATCGGGGGGTGGGTGTTCACCAGAGACCCGCGCCGCAAACCACTCCCCCCGCTGCCACCGTCGGTGAGGGCCATGAGACGGAAGAGGTGACCGGTTCCGTTAGCTTGGAAGGCATATGGCAGACATCGAAGTCCGAGCCCTTAGCGACGACACTTTCGAAGTGACGATCGACGAAACCAACTCCACGAGCACGCACCTGGTGACGGCGACGGCCAAGCACGTCGAGCTCCTGTGCGGCGACTGCGACCCCGCCCACTTGGTAGAAGCATCGATCCGGTTCCTCCTCGACCGGGAGTCCAAGGAGGCAATCATGAACCAGTTCGATCTCGATGTGATCGCGCGCTACTTCCCCGATTACCCATCGTCCATCGACGACTACCTGTGATCGACGATCCCAGAGACAGCGCCGAGACCGCCTTCCAGGCCGAAGGTCTGACGCCGGAAACCTGGTCGAACCGGCCGGGCTACGTCTACGGCGAGCACCAACACCCGTACCACAAGGTCCTCTTCTGCGTCGCCGGCTCCATCATCTTCCACACGCCCGCAGGTGACATCGAGATGGTGCCCGGCGATCGTCTCGATCTGCCCCCGGGAACCCCTCACGCGGCAACCGTGGGCCCCGATGGCGTGACCTGCCTGGAAGCGGCCCGAGGTTGAAACGGCCCTACCCTCCAACGCGACGATGATGCCATCGCGTCCTTCCGAGACCACGCATCCGTGGGGTAGCGCCGAGACTCCATACGAGGAGATCGGAGGTTCCGATGAGGTGCTCGAGCTCTCCAACGCCTTCTACGACGTGATCGAGGAGGAGTCACCCGTGCTGCGGGCGATGCTCCCGGCGAGTACGAGGAACACTCGCAAGAAGCTCGCCATGTATCTCAGTGGCTGGCTGGGCGGACCGCCACTCTACGAGGAGAAGTGGGGGCATCCCAGGCTGAGGATGCGCCACATGCCGTTCTCGATAGGCACCGCCGAGGCCGACGAGTGGATGCGTTGCATGGGGATCGCCATGAACCGCGTCGGGGTCGAAGAGCCGCTGCGGACCTTTCTCGAAGAGCGCCTCGGCCCCCTGGCCCTCCACATGAGGAACCGCGACGACTCCTGATGTGCGGTCGGTTCTCGATCACCGGTGACCTCGACTTCTACGCCGAGTATTTCGGTGTCGACGAGGTGCACACCGAGCCACTCGAGAAGAACTGGAACGTCGCTCCCACCGACCCGGTGTACGTCGTTGCCGAGCGCGACGGAAAGCGACAGCTCGAATCGATGGCGTGGGGGCTCGTCCCTCACTGGGCCAAGGACAACAAGGCACTACACATCAACGCCCGCTCGGAGACGGTGGCGACGACTGCCGCCTTCCGCGACTCGTTCGCCCGGAAACGCTGTCTCATCCCCGCCGACGGGTTCTACGAGTGGGAACCGCCCGAGAGCGGACGCACTCCACACTGGGTCTACCGGGCAGACGGGCATCCGATGGTGTTCGCCGGGATCTGGGCCTCACGCCACGACTCCGACACCGGGCACTGGCATCGAACCTGTTCGATCCTCACGAAGGACGCCGAAGGGGTCATCGGCGCGATCCACGACCGGATGCCCGTCGCCCTGGTGCCCGAAGTGTGGGAGACGTGGCTGGACCGCGACATCCAGGATCCCGACGCCGCACTGGCGCTACTGCAGCCGATCGATCCGGATTCGATCATGGAGCACGTAGTGTCCCGCAAGGTGAATTCGGTGAGGAACAACACTTCCGACCTCCATGACCGTATCGAGCCCGAGACCCTCTTCTGAGCTGAAACGCGAGCTGGGGCTCGGCGGTGCCGTCGTCACCGGTCTCGGATCGATCGTTGGAACGGGTGCTTTTGTCGCCATCGGAGTCGCCGCGAGCAGGTGGGGTGATGC
This sequence comes from uncultured Acidimicrobiaceae bacterium, assembly GCA_964645875.1. Taxonomy (GTDB): domain Bacteria; phylum Actinomycetota; class Acidimicrobiia; order Spongiisociales; family ZC4RG35; genus JANQRA01. The sequence goes on along the minus strand of CAZYCX010000021.1, from coordinate 24,042 downwards.
CCTCCTCTGGGCGATACCTCTCGCCGCGGTGGTTGCCGTTTTCAATGGGATGTCCTCAGCGTTTCTCGCCGGCCGATTCCCGGTGGCAGGCGGTACCTACGAATACGGCTACCAAACTCTCAACCCCTGGCTCGGGTTCTCCGCCGGATGGCTGTTCCTGCTGGCAAAGACCGCTTCCGCGGCGACGGCGGCGCTGGGTGTCGCCCTCTACCTCGAGGTGGAAGGACCGTGGCTGCCGGTCGGAGCGGTGGCCGCGGTGACAGCGATGGTGTTGGCCGGCCTGCGGCGCAGCGCCTGGCTCAATGCCGTCCTGGTGATGGTCTCCGCTGGCGCCATCGTCTGGTTCGCCACCTCCACGCTGGTCGCAGACGGTGGTCTCGAGATCCCCGACCCGGGCTGGACCGGCAACGACCTCCTCGCCGCGGTCGCCTTTCTGTTCGTGGCCTACACCGGGTACGGACGCATCGCCACTCTCGGCGAAGAGGTGAAGGAGCCGGAGGTGGTCATCCCGAGAGCCGTGGTGATCACTCTGGCCGCCGCCGCCGCCCTCTACATGCTGGTCGAGATCGGAGGGAGGGCATTCGGGGGCCCGTTCTGGGGAATCGACGCCGGCATCGTCGAAGCCGGCGGGCCGTTGGTGGCGGTCGGCGCCATCGCCGCCATGTTGGGCGTCCTGCTCAACCTGATCCTCGGCCTCTCCCGTGTCTGGCTGGCCATGGGTCGACGGAGGGACATGCCCGGCGCCCTCGCCAAGCTCGACCACAGGTCTGAGCCGACACGTGCGATCGTCCTCGCCGCGATTCCCGTGGCCGCCTTGACCCTGATCGGTGACATCGGGCTCGCCTGGAGCTTCTCGGCGATGACCGTGCTCCTCTACTACGGCATCACCAACCTCGCCGCCCTCGCCCTGGATCGCAGCCGTGCCACCGCCTGGCTGGGATTGGGCAGCTGTGTCTTCCTCAGCTTCTTCGTCTCCTTCGGAGTCTGGATCACCGGAGTCGCCCTCATCGTGATCGGTCTGGGATGGAAGGCCGTCTATGCGAGAAAGTCCTAGTTAGCATCCGACCGTTCTTGAGGCGGTCCACTGCACTCACCCTGGTTCCGATAGCCGTGCTGGTCACGGCTTGTTCGACCTTCGTCGGAGAGACTCCCGACGACACCAGAGCGGGGTCCGACGGTCCCTCCTCGACGTCTGACGACGACCCCGGCTCCACCACTGAGCCTTCGTCGGCAGGTTGTGTCCGTTTCACCGGAGACCACAGCAGCCCGATCGTCACCGGTGCCCTGGCCACCGACGCCTTGCATCTGTCTGGAGAAGTCTTCATCTGCGCCGACGAAGTGGTGATCGTGGCCGAGGGCGACCTCAACGAGGTGGCCGCCGCCGCTCAACTCGCCGCCGCCGTCGCCGGCCCACTCCTCTTCCCCGATCCTCGCCTGGCCGCCGAGTTGGGGAGGCTCGACATCCGGAGAGTCCATCTGGTGGGCGACCCCGAGGTCAACATCCCCTCGGCAGCGGAGAGCGTCGAACACGACGTGATCAGCGCCGTCGAGTGGGCCAAGGAAGCCCTCGGCACAGAGGATGAAGTACGGGTTCCGGCTGTACCGGACTCGTCGACGATCGTGGAGGCGGTCCTCGCCATCGACTCCCGCAATCGGGTGATCCTCCCCCAGACCGCCCCAGGCACCACCACTTCGGGGCCAGACCTGGACGAATCCGAGATCGTCAGCGGTCTCGCCGTCGCCACCGAGTCCACCGCCGTTTGGATGGTCGACGCCGCCAAACCGCAGACCATCCTTCTCGCCGCCGCCGTGGGCAGGACACTGGGGGCGTCGGTGGTGGCCATCGACGGGGAGGACCTTCTCGGCTATCCCGAGGTCGGACTGGCCCTCGACGGGCGGCCGGCGGATGCGACGAGATTCATCGGAGGCGCACCGGAGGCGAGTGAGTGGGAGTTGGCCGCGCTGGCCAACGGACAACAGGTGCCCGGTGGTGGCTTCCACATACTCCCCCGCGACCAGAAGCGGCGCTATCTCGCCTACTACGGGCACCCGGAGTCCGAGGCCCTGGGTGCCCTCGGACAGCAGCAAGGGCCGGCGGCGACCCTGGAGGCGATGCAGGACCTCATCGAGGCATACACCGGAGACGGAGCCCAGGTGATCCCGACCTTCGAGATGATCGCCTCGGTGGCCAGCGCCGGGGCGACCGACGACGGGAACTACAGCTACGAGTGGCCGGCGGACACATTTCGTCCTTGGGTCGACTTCGCCAGGGAGAACGAGATGTACGTGATCCTCGACCTCCAGTCGGGGCGGTCCGATTTCCTCAGCCAAGCAGTCCGGTATGAGGAGCTACTCCTCGAACCTCACGTCGGACTGGCCCTCGACCCCGAGTGGCGTCTCCTCCCCAATCAGGTCCACCTCGAGCAGATCGGCTCGGTCGAGGCAGCCGAGGTCAACGAGGTGATCGACTGGCTCGCCGACCTGGTCCGCGACAACGGCCTGCCCCAAAAGATGCTGATCGTGCATCAATTCCAGAATCGCATGATCCAGAACCGTCAGGACCTCATCGACCGCCCCGAGATCCAGGTGATCATCCAGATGGACGGTGAGGGAAGCGAGCCGCAGAAAGACGCCACCTGGGAGCAGCTGCTGCGAGGAGCCGACGACGCCCACTGGGCGTGGGGCTGGAAGAACTTCTTCGTCCGTGACGAGGGGGGACCGCCCTCGCCCGGGAGCACCATGGGCAAGGAGCCGTCCCCGGTCTACGTCAGCTACCAGTAGGCGGTCTCTTTTCCGCGATCTGAGGGCGCTGGACTTCGGTCAGCGGGGCCTGCAACCCAGGGTTCGCGGTCTTGGTCCGACCCGTATGATCGGGTCATGACCAAGTTTGCCTACTTCTGCGGTCACGAGCAGTGGCAGCCGGAGGAACTCGTCCAACACGCCGTGCTTGCCGAGGGAGCGGGATTCGACATGGTCGTCATCTCGGAGCACTTCCACCCCTGGGTCGACGACGACTCCGCCTCCGGTTTCGCCTTCTCCACGATCGGCGCGATGGCCGCCGAGACCGAGAAGATCGAGTTCACCACTGGGGTGACCACGCCATTGTTCCGCTACCACCCGGGAGTGGTTGCGCAGGCAGCGGCCACCCTCGACCGTCTCTCCGGGGGCAGGTTCAACCTCGGGGTAGGAACCGGCGAGAACATCAACGAAGGCCCGCTCGGCTACGAGTTCCCCAAGTACGCAGAGCGCAACGCCCGAATGACCGAGGCACTCGAGATCATGCGTCGCCTCCTCGACGGGGAGAAGCTCACCTACGAGGGTGAGTACTACCGGACCGATCGGGCGAAGCTCTACTCCCCTCCCCTCGGAGTCGTCCCGATCTACATGGCGGCGGGTGGGCCGAAGTCGGCGACACTCGCCGGAGAGAAGGCGCAGGGGGTGATCACTTCGGTGAAAGACCCGGCCGAGACCATCGAGAGGGTGACCGACCCGCTGCGGGCCGCCGCCGCCGACTCCGGAAACCCCGACCCGACGGTCCTCGCCACCCGATGGTCTCTGTTCGCCAAAGACGAGGAGGAGGCTTGGAAGGCGCTCTATCCGTGGAGGGGCCTGCGCGCTCCGGGCCGTCTCGAGGCGGTAGACCCCCAGGAGTTGCGCGAGAGGGCCGACGAGATGCCCCGCGAGGAGGTGCTGGGTCGCTACAGCCTGGTGCACACCGTCGACGAGATCCTGGAGATATACCGTCCGCTCGCCGACGACCTGGGGGCGGACGTCGTCACCTTCCAGATGGCCTCACTCGACCAGCCGGGCTTGATCGAGTTCCTCGGCAATGAGGTGCTTCCCCGGCTGCGTCGGTCCACGTGATCAGCCGACCCGGGTTATCACCTCGATCAGTGCCAGCAGCTGCTGCGACGCCTCCGGCGTGGTCCCCGGGAGCGATGCGGCCACCAACAGCGATGGGACGAGACCCTGGAGCTCGGCGAGGATCAGTCGGGCGTCTTCGGTCTGAGTGGTGAGGAGACGCTCCACCGGACCGATCATCTTGTCGGCCAGGCCCGACCCGAACGAGGCGAAGATGTCGACCCGATACCCTGCGGCTTCCCTGACGATGAGAGTCCGCGTCTCTCCGACCGCCGGCTGCACGCTCACGACGTGGAATTCGACATCCTCTTGTTGGATCACATCACCCTCGGAGGTGCCGACGTCGCCGGCGAGAAAGCTCCCCGCACCCTGAGCGAAACCCGACCAGAAGTTGACCGCCACCTGACCGTCGCCGGTCTCGAGTGCATCGGCGACATCGTCAAAAGGCGCTCCTTCGGCCAGCGCGGCGAGAGCTGCCTGGCCGGGCACTGCCATCCGCCCGGCGGAGGTGAAGTCAGCAGCGTTGACCGCATCGACCAACTGCTCCACGGCACCGACCGGGGTCTCAGCCCCGGATCCGGGACCCTCAGAGAAGGTGTCCTCCGTCTCACCCCCGCTGCACGACGCCACCGCCAAGGCGAGGGCGACCCATACCGCACTACGTCGGGGCAACATGCTCAGGAAGCCTCCCCGTGTCCATCGTCGTCCGACGGCGGCCGGCATCGGACAGCCCCAACGCGATCCAGAGCCAGACCAGGTAGCCGCCACCGACGACCTCGGTGATCCACCGCCAGGGATCCTGGAGCGCCCGTTGCCAGGCCAACTCCCAATACGGCGCTTCCCCAGTAGGGATCTCGAACCCGAAGAACGGCCACAGGAACACCTCCTCGTTGACCCACATTCCGTCGAGGAGGAGATGGAACAGCCAGCCCACGCCCAGCGCCATCCAGGCTCGCCGCCGGCGCCCCCGTCTCGTGACGAGGAGCACCAGGGTCATGTACACGGTGGCGGTGAGCAACGAGTGGGACCACAGCTCTCCAGTCGAATAACGGTCGGCGAAGATCAATGTGCCGAGCGGTAGGTCTATCAGGTCCGGGAGTATCGCGCCCAGCAGCAGGAATCTGACGTCGACTTTGGGATCCCTGAAGATCCAGCGGAACAGCCACAGCGTCGCCCCTAGATGCCACAACAGCATCGGGCATTGACCTCAGGCGACCAGGATGCGGCGACAGTGCACGCAGCGGGGAAGATCGGCGGCGAACGCCTCCTCCTGCTCGGCAGGGGACAGCGACATGTGACATCCACCGCAGACTCCGTGGTCGTAGGCGGCCACCGCCACTCCCTCCTTGATCCCCCGCAGCTTCTCATACAGCTCGAGCAGGTCTCCGTCGATGGGCTCGAGAGCCTTCGCCTTGGCGTCCTCTCTGCGGGCGAGCTCGGCGTCGATCGACTTCCACTGCTCCTTGATCGAGGCCTCCAGCTCTGACTTCCTCTCGTTGATCTGCTCGATCTCTGCCTCAACCGTCTCGAGAGCACTGCGGGCCGGATCGATGTCGTCGAGCATTCCGAGCACGCGCTCTTCCATGGCCCCGCGCTGGCCCCTGAGGCTCTGCACCTCCAGACGCATGTGCTCGGTCTCGCGTGCGCTCATACCTCCGGCGAAGAGACGGGTCTCGTGCTCCTGCAGCTTGTTCTCCAATATCTCCAACTCGCCTTCGGCCTTGTCGAGGGCGAGCTCACGCTGTTTGAGATCGGCGGCGAGGGCCTTGCGCTCCTTCTCCTTTGCCTCGGCTTCCTCATGGGCGGCCTTGTAGCGCTCCAGCTCGGGTAACGATTGCCGCCGCTCCAACAGTCGATCGATCTGCAGATCGATCTCCTGGAGGTCGAGGAGATCGGCGAGGCTGGTCAGCTGCATGTGGACCAGGCAGGGTAGCCCGGTGTCAGTCCCAAGTCTGCGGGTCGATAGCGGTCAGATCGACCACTTCGGCATCGGCCAGCTCGGTGACCAGATCGACGAGGGCGCGCATCCCGGGCCGCTCTGTGGCGATGTGGCCCGGGTCGACCACGGCGAGCCCGAGGTCGGCTGCCGCCACCGCCCGATGGTGGCCGACGTCACCGGTGACCAGCACGTCGGCCACGTCGGCTGCTGCTTCGATGAGGCCGGAGCCGGAGCCCGGAACCACCGCCAGGCTCTCGACCCGCCGCTTCCGGTCGCCACCGACCCTGAGGCCGGCAGGCCCGAACTCGTCTACCAGAATCGCGTCGATCGTGCCGATCGTGCCTTCGAAGCCTCCGAAACGGCCGATGGCAGGAAGCCCGCTCTCTCCGTCGTCGCCGAACTCTTCGACGTCGTGGAGGTCGAAGAATCCGGCCAGGGCGTCCGCCGTGCCTCCCGGTGCGGCATCGAAGTCCGTGTGGGTGACGAGGAGGCTGATCCCCGCCCTGATCAATCGGTAGGAGCGGGCTCCGGCCGATCTACCGGCCAGGATCCGGTTAGTGGGAGTGAAGAGGAGCGGATGGTACGAGACGAGGAGATCCACCGGGTCGTTCTCGAGGATGGCCACGACCGCCTCGGTGACCTCATGACAGACCGCGACCCGGCCGACCTCCGCTGAGCTCTCCCCGAGTTGGATCCCAACCGGGTCCCAGTCGGGGGTGTTCTCGGGCTTGGTACGGGAGGCGATGGCCGAGGAGATGTCTTGGACCGTGGGCACGGGTCGACATCGTAGGCTCCGACAAATGGATCTGACACCTGCTCTGACCTGGGCGCCCCCCGACGATTGGCATCGTCTCACGGTGATCGAGTCGCACGCCGGCGGTGAGCCGTTCCGGGTGGTCGTCGAGGGGCTGGCGGACATCCCGGGGGACACCGTTCTGGACCGCCGGCGCTACGCGCAGTCGAACCTCGACCATCTCCGCAAAGCTTTGATGTGGGAGCCTCGGGGCCACGCCGACATGTACGGCGGGTTCATCGGCCCGCCTGCTTCACCCGATGGCGACATCGCCGTGCTCTTCGTCCACAACGAAGGCTTCTCGACGATGTGTGGCCACGGGATCATCGCCCTCTCCAAGGTGGTGCTCGAGACCGGGATCATGCCGGCTTCCGAACCCGAGACGACCCTCCGCATCGACACCCCGGCCGGGAGGGTCGTGGCGATCTCGAGCGTGCGCGACGGGCTGGTGACCGCGACGAGATTCCGCAACGTTCCCTCCTTCGTCGTTGCCATGGATGCCACCGTCGAAGTCCCTGGCCTCGGAGAGATCGGCTATGACCTGGCATTCGGTGGAGCCTTCTATGCCCTCGTCGATGTCGCCGCCGCGGGGCTCGATCTCGATGACGCCGCCTCGTTGATCGCCGCCGGCCGGGGCATTAAGGAGGCGATCTCCGGCTCCCGGGAGTTCGAGCACCCGGACCACTCCGACCTGGGGTTTCTCTACGGTGTCATCTTCACCGGCCCCGCCCTCGATCCGGCCCACCACAGCCGAAACGTCTGCGTGTTCGCCGATGGAGAAGTCGACCGATCCCCCACCGGGACCGGGGTCAGCGCCCGGCTTGCCATGATGTCGGCGCGGGGCGAAGTGGCTCCGGGCCAGCCGGTGGTCGTAGAGAGTCTCGTGGGCAGCACCTTCACCGGTCGGCTCGCCGAGACCATCGATCTGGGAGGCAGGGAGGCGATCATCCCGGAGATAGAGGGTTCCGCCTACATCACCGGGCGCGCCGAGATGTGGCTGGATCCCGACGACCGGCTCGGAGAGGGATTCTTGGTCCGCTAGTGCTCTGGCCACTGACGTTGGCGATGTTCAGGGCGAGCCAGGGGCGCCGATGGCAAGGACGCAGGACGCAGGCGCACCCGTAGGTGCGTCAAGGGCGAGGACGCAGCAAGCGGTGTCATCTGGCCGTTCTCAACGCGGCGAACGTTAGTGGTCGGGGCACTAGATCAGGCCCCGGCCGGGACCTTGGTGCGGGCCGGTTCCACCGCCACCACCCGGCCCGGAATGACCAGGGAGAAGCAGGCGCCCCCGAGCCGCTCGGAGACCCGGTACTCGGCACGTCCGCCATGAGACTCGGCCACGGCCTTGACGATCGAAAGCCCGATTCCGAGCCCCGGAGTGGTGGCGTCGAGCCGATGTGCCCCGCGCTCGAAATGGTGCCAGATCACCGATTCGAAGCGCGTGGGCACCCCTGCCCCATTGTCGTGGATCTCGAAGACCAGGTCGCGTCCCACCACCTTGGCCACCGCCAGGCATTGGTCTCCCCCGTAGCGCACCGCATTTGTGAGCAGGTTCCCGAGCGCCTGTTGCATGCGGTCGGGGTCGAGACGCGCCACCACCTCGGCGTCGAGCTCTTGTTCGATCTTGGTGCCGGCGGTGTCGGTGTTGCGCATCACCGAAGTGACGATGCTCATCGCCCTGACCTCCTGGATCTCGAGGCTGAGCGAGCTGGTGTCTCCCTTGGCCAGCATGAGCAGGTCGGAGACCAGCCGCGACATGTGGCGAGCCTGACCTGCCGCTTCGGAGATCATCTCCTGACGGGCGTCCATGGGGAACTCGTCGGGATGATCGTCGAGAAGGGTGAGGAATCCGACCATCGCGGTGAGCGGGGTGCGCAGCTCGTGGGACACCGAGGCAACCAGCTCGGCACGCTTCTGCTCGACACGGTTGCGATCGCGATAGATGACGTAGACCTGTCGTAACAAGATGACGACGGCGATGGCGATGACCGCATCGAGGAGAAGGATCTCGTCCGCACTCGAGTTGAGCTGGCGGTAGTTGCTTGCGTGGACACCGAGCAGGAGGGCAGCGATCAGGTACGGCCACATCAGGGCCGAGACGGGAGTGGGAGCCTCGGGGAATTCCCGTTTGTAGGGCATCCGGTCGACGATGGCCGCCGAGAAAACCAGGAAGAAGCCCGCCAGGAGGTTCCCGACCCAGAGCGGCTCGGCGTCGACGAAGTTCTGGCCGATCCCGCGATTGAGGAAGATGAAGTCGGCCACGATCTGCGCGGCTGCACCGGCGGCGAAGAACATCAGCCTCAGGTCGAGCCGGTAGGCGGATCGCCTCATCACGAGGATGAGGATGGCGATGACCAGCCCGACGTCGAGGATCGGGTAGAGCGCGGCGATCGCAGTCTCCCACCAGGGAGCGGCGACCATCGCATCGATCAGGTCGTGCAATACGAAGTTCCACACCAGAGCGGCCAGGGCGATGGCGCCGACGAGGGCGTCGACGATGGTGAGGACCCACTCCTGACCACCGCTATCCCGGCGGATCAGCTGGTAGATGCCGATGATGATGGCGGTGTAGCCAACGATGAAGAACACGTCGAGAGCACCGAACGACGGCAGATCGACGCCGATCCCGGAGAGCCCGCCGAAGGCGGCCACTCCGATAAACATGAAGGCGAGACCGAGGCCGATCGAGCGCCATGCCCGCCGTTCCTTGTCCGGCAGTTCCTCGGACCTGGTTCGATACAGCGCCGCAGCCGTGCCGAGACCGAGAAGCAACCCGAAGAAGCCAACATAAGAAGCCAGGTCCGGAGCCGTGGAAGCGACTCCGATACACAGAGCGATGATGACGACGACTATGCCGGGGAAAGGCCAGCCACGGCCTCCCCCCCGAAATGGGGTACCCACATGGGTGTTATCGGCCCAGGAAGCGCTGTTGTTTAGCGTTCCCCTTGATCGATCGAAGGCTCGTTCTCGAGCACGGTCAGGTCGATCACGTTCTCCCCGGCCTCGTGGGCCAACCGCACGTCGTTGAGGGTCGTCATCATCTCCTCGATCTGGTCGATGCCGTTGTAACGGGTGATCGTGAAGCGCACCCCTCCCTGGTTGCGGGGCACCGCCGGGAAAACGGCGGCGTTGACGAAGTATCCCTTCTCCAGCATCGAGACCCCGACGGAGATGGCGCTCAGGGCGGGGCCGATCTCGCAGAACCAGAGCGGGGTCTCCTCGGTTCGGGCAATGGGAAGCCCGAGATCCTCGGACAACCGGTTGACAAACCGGATCCGCTCCATCAGGTCTTCTTGGAGCCCGGGCAGCTCGTCGGAGAGATGGATGTCTGCCGAGGCGATGCTGGCTCCCAGTGTCCCGGGAGGCAGTGGCCCGCCGAAGATCATCGGGCCTCCCGTGGCCTCGACGAGCTCCATCAGCTCGGCTTGGGGGTTGGCCACGATTCCGCCCATGGTGCCGAACGACTTGGCCAGTCCGTAGGTCATCACGAGGCGCTCGTGCCAGCCGGCCCTCTCGAGGAACTGGCCCCGTCCCTGCCGCCCCGACCAGCCGAGGCTGTGGGCGTCGTCGCAGTAGAGCCAGAGGTGTTGATGCCGGTCGAGCATCGCTCTGAGCTCCTCGGCAGGAGCGGTGACGCCCTGCATCGAGTACAGACCGTCGAAGAGGTACCAAATGCGTCCCGGAGCGTCCCCGGCCAACTCGTCGAGAGCCTCCAGATCGCTGTGGGGAAGCTGATGGATCGTTGCTCCGTTGGCCTGGAGCGAGGGCATGACGGCGAGCAGAGAGGCGTGGGCTTTGGCGTCGATGACCACCGTGTCGCCCTCACGAACCAGCACGGGCAGGGCGCTCATGTGGGCCAGAGTCGTCGAGGCGGCGATCACCACCGGCGCACCGAGCATCGCCTCGAACCGCTCCCGCAGGTCGCCGTAGAGCGGCAGGGCGGTGTAGGCGGTGGAGGACGAATAGGAATTCCCGTAGCGGTTGACCGCGTCGATGGCGGCGTCGACCAACCGGGGGTCGTCCCCGAGCCCGAGATAGGAGCAGAGGCCGAAGTTTCCGACTTCATGGCCGCGCAGGACGATGGTGTCGCCTTGGAACTCGTCGTCCTCGATCAACTGACGGCCGATCCCCAGTTGGCGGGCGAGACGAGTGTGGCGGAGGAACTGCTCCACTGCGCGGCTGGAACGGGTGTGGGCTGGTGACTTGATCATGTGGTCATTGGGAGAGTTGAGACCACGATAAGGGCACCGATCCCGGATATCCGGTCAATGTTCACGCTTTGTGACATCCCGCCACCGGCCGTTGGAAGTGAAGGTCTGATCTACCCTGGCGCCCCTTGAACCAGTTCCTCGCCCGCGCTCTCGTCTTCTTCACCTCGGCCGCGGTCCTGGTCATCGAGATCCTGGCGGTCCGTCTTCTCGCCCCTTACCTCGGGGTGAGCCTCGAGGTCTTCACCGGGGTCATCGGGGTGATCCTGGCGGGGATCTCCTTCGGGGCGTGGGCGGGTGGAGCGGCTGCCGATCGGGGCGAGCCGAGCCGTCTCCTCGGGCCACTCCTCGTCGGCGGTGGCCTGATGGCCCTGGTCGCCCCACTCATCATCGACGGGATCGGGCCGACATTGACCACAGGAGCGGCTTCGATCGTCCTCGCCTCGGCGGTGGGCTTCTTCGCACCGGCGGCACTGCTCTCGGCTGTCCCGCCCGTGGTGGTGAAGATCCAGTTGGCCTCGCTCGACGAGACCGGACGCGTCGTCGGATCGTACTCGGCGATCGGCACCGCAGGAGCCATCCTCGGCACATTCGTGACCGGCTTCGTGCTCATCGCCGCGTTCCCCACCCGGCCGATAGTGGCTGCGGTAGGGGTGGCACTGACCCTCGCCGGGCTGGTGTTGTGGGCCTCGCGCTCCAAGTGGGCGTTCTCCTCGCTGCTGGCGATGGTCCTCCTCACCGGTGGTCTTCTCGGCTTGGGTGGGCCATGTGAATACGAGACCACCTACTCGTGTGCGATCGTCGCCGAGGACGAGGATCGACCCAGCGGGCGGACCCTGATCCTTGACCGGATCCGCAACAGCTACGTCGACCTCGAAGATCCCACCTACCTGGAGTTTCGGTACATCCGCCTGATCGTCGACGCGATCGAGGTGATGGCCCCCGACGGGCCGGTCGACATGGTCTCGATCGGCGGCGGCGGGTTCACGCTGCCCGGGTACATCGAGCACACCCGACCGAGCAGCGAGAACATCGTGCTCGAGATCGACGCCAAACTGGTCGACATCGGGCGTACGGAGCTGGCGCTCAGCGACGAGACCGAGGTGATGGTGGCTGACGCGCGGATCTCGATCCGGGACATCCCAGACGGTCACGCCGAGATCGTGGTCGGAGACGCTTACAGCGGAGCTTCGGTCCCCTGGCACCTCACCACGGTCGAGTTCACCGAGGAGATCGACCGCATCCTCGACCCCCGTGGGGTCTATGCGATGAATGTCATCGACTACGACGACCTCGACTTCGTCAGGTCCGCTGCGGCGACCCTGGTGGAGGTGTTCCCCCACGTGGCCTTGTTCGCCCCGCCCTCCTATCTGGCGGGCGCGGGAGGGGGGAACTTCGTCCTCGTGGCAGCCCACCACGAGATCGACACGGCAGGGATCGTGTCGGCGATCCGCGCCCGGGGTGGCATCGAGAACGCCATCGAAGGCGATGCTCTGGACAGGTTCATCGGTGCCGCACCGATCCTGACCGACGACTACGCCCCGGTCGACCAGATGCTGGGCCGGTTCTGAAGGCTCGGCTTCAGCGCTTCAGGACCCAGAATTCGTGGAAGGAGGAGCACCGGCCCCCTTCCCCGAATTCGAGCAGGTAGGCGTTGTGATAGGTGCGTTCGGGATGGTCACCGATCGGCTGATAGTGGGTGGATCCCACTGCCACGGCCTTGTCACCCTCCACCGCATATGGCTCGTAGTGCGCCTCCCAGGTCGACGGGTCGTCGGGATTCTCCAGCCAACTGGCCACGACGGCGTCCCGACCCCGAGCCGTGACCTCCTCGTTCTCCCAGGGCCGGTAGCTGTACACGGCATCCTCGGTGAAGAGGTCGCCGATGGCGTCGGCGTCGTTAGATGCCCACGCCTCGATGTACCGGTCGAGCCACTGCTGGACCTCGTCGTGAGTCACGGGTATCACGCTACCCGCAACCCGGGACGGATCCGGCGGAATATCCTGGCTCCGGTGTCCGACTGCTGCAATGCTTCCAGTTACCCCGACCTCTTCGACGCCAAGGAGGCGCGGCGCAACCTGCGCAGGTACGAGAAGCGCGGTCTCGACGGGATGGGGCGCGCGTTGGTCGACTACTTGATCTCGCGAGGGTTGGAGGGGCGCACGATCCTCGAGGCCGGAGGCGGGATCGGCGCTCTCCAGGTCGAGCTGATCGAATCCGGGGCGGCTTCCGCGGTCAACGTCGAGCTGTCGGGCGAGTACGACGAAGTGGCCTCCGACCTGCTCACCCGGCGAGGTATCGCCGACCGGGTCCAGCGGAGGATCGGCGACTTCACCGAGCTCGCCGCAGGGCTCGAGGCCGATGACGTGATCTTGCACCGGGTCATCTGCTGCTATCCATTCATGGATCGCCTGATGGAGGCGGCGATGTCGTCGAGCAAGCGCTTCATCGCGGCCACATTTCCCCGCGACCGGCTCGGGGTGAAGGCTGTCATATGGCTCGAGAACACCTGGCACAAGATCCGGGGCGTCGACTTCCGCGGCTACGTCCACGATCCCGAGGCGATCGTGGAGACGGCTCGCTCAGGAGGCTTCGAGGTGGTGTTCCGGGACCGGAACCTCTCGTGGAACGCGGTGGTGTTCGAGCGGGTCTGAGGGTCCAGACAAGTGAAAGTGCCGACAGACCCGAGGGCCCATCGGCACTTCCAAAACGGAATATACACACGCCGGCCCGGGGTTGGCAACAGAACGCGAAAAATTCCATTACGCCCCCTCTGACCTGGGTCCGCCGATTTCCGTCAAGTGACCTCTGGACGCTCAGATACGGTCGATCGCCCCTGTCGAAATCCGTCGCGGAAAGCGGACCATCGACGGTGATGAGACGATCTCTCTCGACCTGGTTGATCGCGCTGGCCTGATCGCCGCCGCGTACAACGCCATGTCCTTCAGTATCGCTGGAGATCGGTGGTTGAATGGTCGGCCACGGGTGTGGCGCCGACTACCTGATCACGGGGGATACGGCTCGAAGCCCTCAGCGGTCTGACGATCACGTACGAACGCCACGATCGCATCCACCTCGTCGGTGGTTAGACCTTCGACCGGCGGCATCGGCCCGAAGTTCCAGTGATGAGGCTGGACTCCGCGCATCACCGCGAGATGGAAAGACTCATCGGGGTGATGGCCGGGCTCGTAGACCACTGAGAGAAAAGAAGGGCCCTGGTCGGTTCCCCTGAGATCCTCACCGTGACATTGCGCGCAGTTGGCCATGTACAGGCCTTCGCCTCCGGCGACCTGAGTCGGATCATCCGCCGTGGAATCCTTCTCCTCCTCCCCACCCGCACACCCTGCGAGCAACGCGAGCGTGAGGGCCAGGGCCGTGAGACGACTCATTGCCCCGGCCGCAGGTCGAGACGACGGAGGAATTGGGCGTTGATGGCAACGATCACGGTGGACGCGCTCATAAGCACCGCAGCGGCCGCTGGTGCGAGGACGAACCCTGCCCAAGCCAGAGCCCCAGCGGCAAGGGGTATCGCCACGACGTTGTACCCGGCTGCCCACACCAGGTTCTGGACCATCTTGCGGTAGCCGGCACCGGACAGGCGCCTGATGCTGACGACACCACGGGGGTCGTCGGAGGCGAGCACGATCCCGGCAGACTCGATCGCCACGTCGGTTCCCGCGCCGATCGCTATCCCGACGTCGGATTGGGCCAGAGCAGGGGCGTCGTTGACGCCATCGCCCACCATCGCCACGCGTCGCCCGTCCTGCTGGAGCTCTGCCACCCTGGAGTGTTTGTCCTCCGGCAGGACCTCGGCGTGGATCTCGTCTATGTCCAGCTCGGCACCGACGGCTTCGGCCACCTGGCGGGCATCCCCGGTGATCATGGCGACACGCACCCCGAGCCGATGCAGCTCGTCGACCGCCTCCCGTGACTCCGCCCTGATCTCGTCCTCCAGGGAGAGCGCTCCCGTGACCTGTCCATCTTCGATGACGTAGAGGACTGCCGCTCCCCTTTCTCTCCATCCCCCAGTCGTCTCCTCGATCTCGTCGGGGAGGTCCAGGTTGCGCTCCCGCAAGAGCGCCGGACCACCCACTGCGACCTCGGAGTCACCGACCCGAGCCTGCACTCCCCGGCCGCTCATCGACTCGAATCCCTCGGCAGACGGGATCTCACCACGTTCCGATGCCTCCGAGACGATGGCACGGGCAAGAGGATGCTCGGAATCGGACTCGACGGCCGCGGCGACCGCCAGCAGCCGATCGTGGTCCCCGTCGACCGAGGTGACGGCGGTGACCTGATGGCTCCCCCTGGTCAGGGTTCCCGTCTTGTCGAACAAGACGGTGTCGACGTCACGCATCCGCTCCAGGGCGAGCCGGTCCTTGACCAGGATCCCGTTGCGAGCCGCCATGCCCGTGGAGATGGCGACGACGAGAGGGATGGCCAGGCCCAGCGCGTGGGGGCAGGCGATGACCAGCACGGCCACGGTCCGCACCACGGCCTGATCCGGCTGGTCTGCCACCAGCCAGCTCACCACAGTCACCACGGCAGCTCCCACCGCGACGTAGAAGAGCAACGCGGCGGCCCGGTCGGCGAGGACCTGAGCCCGGGACCTCGACGCCTGGGCCTCGGCCACGAGACGCTGGATCCCTGCGAGCGCGGTGTCGTCCCCAACCGCCGTGACCCGAACCCGGATCGAGTTGTCGGTGGCGACGGTCCCGGCCACGACCTCGTCGCCGGGTCGTTTGGGCACCGGTTTCGACTCCCCGGTGACCATCGACTCGTCGACCTCGACCTCTCCACTGGAGATCTCCCCGTCGGCGGGAATCCGACCTCCCGGCCGGACCAGGACGGTGTCGTCGACGCCGAGGTCGGCAATCGAAACGGACTCGATCCCATCGTCGGTGACCCGCTCGGCTTCGTCGGGCAGCAGTTCGGCCAACGCGGCGAGAGCACCTCTGGCTTGGCCGATGGCCCGCATCTCCATCCAGTGCCCGAGAAGCATGATCGTTATCAGGGCGGCCAGTTCCCACCAGAACTCGAGATCGAACCACCCGAGCGTGGTGGCAGCGGAAGCTACGAACGCCACCGTGATGGCCATGCCGATGAGGAGCATCATGCCGGGCTGGCGGTCACGCGCCTCCTTGACCGCCCCCTTCAGGAACGGTGAGCCGCCATAGACGAAGATGACGACGCCGAGGACGGGAGCGACCCAGTCGGAGCCGGGAAATGTGGGGGCGGTGTAGCCGAACCAGTCCTGGATCATCTCCGAGTAGAAGACGACGGGCAGGGTCAGCGCCAGTGAGAGCCAGAACCGGTCCCGGAACATGGCGACGCTGTGCCCGGCGTGCTTGTCGTGGCTGCCGTTGCCACCGTGATCGGAGTGGTGGTGACCCTCGTGGTGGCTGTGATGATCAGTCATATGATCTTCGATCCAATGGTCAGGCGCGAACGAGCCGCTCGATCGCCTTGGTTGCCTCAGTGACCATGCGGTCCGCGCCTTCGGCGTCCCCGGACTCGGTGGCTTCCTTCACACAATGTCGCACGTGCTCGTCGAGCAGCCCCACTGCCACGCCTTTGAGGGCGGCCGACACTGCGTTGACCTGGGTGAGAACGTCGATGCAGTACTTGTCCTCGTTGATCATCCGCTGGAGCCCCCTCACCTGGCCCTCGATACGGGCCAGCCGCCGCAGGTAGTCGTCTTTGTTGATCTCGTACCCTCTCATGACATCTCCTATATACTCTAGAGGGGTATAGTATCTTGGTAAGGGTGGCTGTCAACCCCTCGGGACGTGACCCGGCGAACGGCGATGACTCAGACCGAGATTCTCAGATCGCACACGCTGAATCTGGCACCATGTGGTGTGTGAGAATCGGATTGCTCCACCCTGGAAACATGGGAGCTGCCTTGGCGATGTGTCTCGCCGGTGAGGTCTGTTGGGCGAGTGAGGGGCGATCGCCAGAGACAGCGTCTCGGGCCAGGGACGCCGGCATTTCTGACCTGGGCAGTCTGGAGTCGGTGGCGGCTAAGGCCGAGGCGCTGGTCTCGGTGTGTCCCCCGGGCGCGGCCATCGACGTGGCGGAGAGTGTCAGCGCTCTGGGTTTCGATGGCCTCTACGTCGATGTCAACGCCGTATCCCCGGACACGTCCCGTCGGATCGGAGCGCTCTTTGCCCGGTATGTCGACGGTGGAATCGTCGGGCCACCTCCAAAACCGCGTCCTGCGACGCGAGACCGAACCGCCGCAGCCGCCACCACGCGGCTGTACCTCTCGGGTGAGGAGGCTTCGGTGGTGGCGAAGTGGTTCGCCGGATCCGCCGTCGATGCTCGGGTGGTCGGCCCTGAGCCCGGCCGGGCATCCGCGGTGAAGATGGCATACGCCGCCTGGACCAAAGGGTCGTCGGCCCTCCTCCTCTCGGTGGCGGCATTGGCCGCGTCAGAAGAAGTGACCGGCGAGCTGTTCGACGAGTGGGACTTGTCCCTGCCTGAGCTCCGCGAGCGCCTGGAGCAGGTCTCGGCCCGCATCGGCGGGAAGGCCTGGCGGTTCGTGGCAGAGATGGAGGAGATCGCCCGCACCTACGGTGACGCCGGATTGCCCGACGGCTTTCACATCGCAGCAGCCAACCTCTACGCCCGACTCGCAGACCTCAAAGATCATCCGTCAGAACAGAACGTCGATGAGATATCGAGGATGCTGCTCGACAGGGATGGTGCTGATGGATCCGGGCGTTGACGGACGCGGACAGCCGACCGCTGGACACCGACGCTTCAGACGACTCTTCGCCTAGCTGAGGCACTAACCAGATGTGACGTCGACCTCTGATCCGATGTTGAAGAAGGCGATCTCGCCCGTTGGCCCGGCGCACCGTTGAGCGGCATCAGCTACCTGCGAGCCGGCCAATTGCTCGACATGGTTCCGGCTGTGAAGCCCTTCATCGATGTCCTACCGCTGGCGGTTCCACGGCCACTTGTTCCGACCCCGCTTTGAACGGCCGTGGCCACGTCAATGCGTACCAAACGACAAGCAGAAGCAGCGCCGCTTCGAAAGCCGAGCCGAACCAAAAGAAGACCCACGTCTCGCCCACCGCGTTCCCGATCGAGACGAGAAAGAACAGGGAGGCGACCACGATATTGGTCCAGCGGCTCGCTGCTGCGGGGAGCGCCAGGGACAGGAACACCATCAGGATCGGGATCGTCATGAGGGCTAGAGCCCCCAGAGCCCATTCCTGAGTGATATCGAACTCCCATACCCGTCCTCTGAGGATGTCAGGGATCGTCCCCGGCTTGTAGAACCCAAAAATGTCGACGTAGACGTAAAGGAACATCACCGACACCCACAGTGTCGACAGCTTGAGCCGGACCGGTATCGGCACGTCCTCTAGCGGTCGCCGATGCTGTCGGTCTGATCTGGTTGCGGTGCTCATGTCTCTCCTTCGAGTATCGGATTACTTTGTAAGCTTACGATTACTTAGTAAACTAGCCAAATCGTCCCACCAGCTGACCCCACTTCACGCCCTCCTTTGACCAAGGAGCGGGTCCTCCGGGCCGCGGTTGACCTGGCCGATCGAAAGGGGCTCGGCGCCCTGACGATGCGCCGCCTGGGCGCCGAACTCGGCTTTGAGGCGATGTCGCTCTACAAACATGTGGCCAGCAAAGAAGAGATCCTCGAAGGCATGCTCGAGCTGGTCCTCGGCGAGATCGAGATTCCGGAAGAAGGCGCCGACTGGAGAGAGGCGATGAGACGCCGAGCAGTTTCGGCCCGGAAGGTGCTCACCCGCCATTCATGGGCGATTGGCCTACTCGAGTCCGGGACCTCCACAGGACCAACCGCCCTGCGCTACATGGACGCCATCCTCGGGAATCTGTTGTCGGCAGGCTTCTCCATGGAACACGCCGCCCACGCCTTCTGGCTGCTCGACTGCTACTTGTACGGACAGGTCATCCAGGAGGTGAGCATGCCCTTCGACAGCTCAGAGGAGATGGTCGATACCGCGGCATCGACCCTCGAGCAGACCATGACCAACGAGTTTCCGAATCTCGCCGCCATGTACGAACATGCCTCGATCGGCGGGTACAGCTTCGACGGTGCGTTCGAGTTCGGCCTCGACCTCATCCTCGACGGACTCGAACGTCATCGAAGTCTTTGAATCCCTCGCTGTCGCGGATCTGGGTGGACTCGAGAGGACACGAGAGGACAGACCGCCAGATGCCAATCACGAGAACGCAGCTGGTCATTGGGGAAATCCCCTATCAACAGGGGGATTCAGGAGTGGGCGTTGACGGACTCGAACCGCCGACCCCTGCCTTGTAAGGGCAGTGCTCTAGCCAACTGAGCTAAACGCCCGGGGATACCCCAATTCTACGGGCGCCCTCGAGTCGACGCCCATTCATGGGCTCTCGCTCCTTCGAGTATTGCCTCGACGATCTCTGCAGGAGTCAGGCTCCCGTCGACGATCAGGTCGGCCTCCGGCATCACCTGACGCAGTTGCTCGAGATATACCTCACGAGCAAGCGACTCGTAGGAGTGGATGTAATCGATCAATCCCGCCCGGTCACCGGAGAGCTCTCTCATCACGAACCGGGCCAAGGCGATCTCGAGAGGAACCTCGATGAAAACCAGGAAGTTTATGTGCTTACCGGTCGCCTCGTGCCTCCGACCCAGGGGCGCCTCGAAGATGACGAGCTGACCGCCGGCGCTGACCCGGCCCACGACGTCGGCTAACTCGACAGCCTTCCACTGGTTGAAGTCGGCTCCGGCGGCGAGCCAGCCGGATATGTCGGCTGGCATATCGACGGGATATCTGTCGAAGTGGATCGCCACCGAGTGGGGGATTCGTTCGGCCAACAGCCTGACGACAGTCGACTTGCCGCTTCCGGCCGCTCCCGAGATCCCGATGACCCGGCTGATATGAGGACGCTACCCCTCCCCTATCGGATTGGGTCGCTGAACCTATTCAGATTCTTGTGGATAAGTGCCGATGGGATATCGACAAATGCCAGGGAGTGGGCCAGCCGATTCCTACCCTGGCCGACGGTCGGAATGAGGGCATGAGTAAACGGGCAATCGAACGAGAAGTCAGCGACGAGGCGATTCGTCAGTACCTCGACGGCATCGGGACATACGACCTGCTCACCGCCGAAGACGAGGTGCGTCTCGCCAAGGCGATCGAGACTGGCCGCAAGGCCGATCGCGCTCTCGAGAACGAGAAGGATCCCGCCAAGCGGCGCAAGCTCCGTCAGATGGTCAGGGCGGGTGAGGAAGCCCGTCAGACCTTCATCAGGGCCAACCTCCGCCTCGTCGTCTCCATCGCCAAACGCTACAACCGGGCCCGTCTTCCCTTCCTCGACCTCGTCCAGGAGGGGAACCTGGGTCTGATCCGTGCCGTCGAGAAGTTCGAGTATCGCAAGGGCTTCAAGTTCTCCACCTACGCCACCTGGTGGATCCGCCAGGCCATCACCAGGGCCATCGCCGACAAGAGCCGCACCATCCGGGTCCCGGTCCACATGATGGACACCATCAACCAGATGCAAACCGCCGAGACCAACCTCACCAAGAAGCTGGGGCGCAAGCCCACCGACCCCGAACTGGCCGAGGAATCCGGCCTCACCGTGGAAAAGATCGTCGCCGCCCGCAAGGTGGCGCCGGAGCCGGTCTCGATATTCGAGCCCGTCGGTGAGGACAACACGACCCTGGGTGACTTCATCGAAGACGTCGATGCCGAAGCCCCCTTCGAGCTGATCGCGTCGAAGCTGAACATCGAACAGCTCCGCCACGTCCTGGATCGGCTCAACGAGCGGGAGCGCACCATCATCGAGATGCGCTACGGCCTCGGTGAACGCGAGCCGGCCACTCTCGACGAGGTGGGCCGTCACTTCAACGTCACTCGAGAGCGCATCCGTCAGATCGAGGCCAAGGCCCTGGCCAAGATGCGACACCCCTCGACTCCCGACGGCCTGCGCGAACTGGCCATCCGCTGACGTAGGTTCTCGCTCCCACATGCAGCGATCGCCGTCGCATAGTGGCATTCACTCCACGTTGAAGGTGCGCCGGAGCTGGTGGTCGGCTAGCTAGGCCGACGCCACCAGCTCCAGCAACTCCCCCCGATCCGCCTCCAGTGGAAGGTGAGCATCGGCGAGCCGGGGGCGTCCCCGACCGCGGCGGCGGTGGTAGGGCTGTCCATCCCAGAAGATGACCCCTCCCCAGACACCCCACTCCAGATTCTCTTGGAGTGCGATCTCCAGGCAGCGGACTCGGACCACGCACTGGGCGCAGATCTCCTGGGCGCGGACCAGGTCGGCCGGTCTCTCCGAGAAGAACAGCTCGTGGCTGCCCTCCTGGGTACATCGGCCCTCTTCTTGTAGTTCTTTCAATAGATCGTTCATGTCGAAACCTCGTCAGATGATTTGCGTGGAGCGGCAAACAAAAAGCCGCCGGGATCCGGCGGCCACGAAAATCAATGATTTGTCGACAAATCACATGACGAAGGGCCGCCGTCCGTTGGAATCCGGCACGAGCTCGAAGCCAGTGAGGGCGCACGTGCAGAATTCAGCTGCTGCGGTGAATGGTGCTGTTCTACGCATCCTGATCAACGGCGCTCCTCTCTTCGACGGGGCCATCATGCCCGAGAGCGATGCGGCCCGTCAAGGTATTAACCGCGATTTATCCACCGACGGCGACTGGTTTCGGTGAGACGGCTCGGGACGTAGAGTACGAGCCCATGTTCCGCTTCATCTTCAAGCTGTTGCGCATTGCCTTCGTCGCCATGTTGGGTGCGGCGGTGGCGGCGAAGCTGCTGCTCGAGTCCAACGCCGAACCCGACACCGAGGAGATCGACCTGGTGTCGATCTTCGATGGCCAGCAACTCGTGTCCGAGGCATCCCCGTTCTACGGCGGGAAGATCATGTCGATGTTCGGAGGGGTCCTGATCGATCTCAGGAAGACCACGCCCGCACCGACCGGGATCTTCCTCGACCTAGCCGTGGTGATGGGTGGAGTGACCCTGGTCGTCCCCGAAGGATGGCGGGTCCGATTCGAAGGAAACCTGATAGCCGGTGGCTTCGCAGACGAGACCCGTACCACAGCCGATGAGGACGTGCCCACCGTCACCCTCACCGGGTTTATTCTGTTCGGCGGCCTCCAGGCGATCACCCGCTCACCACTCGAGACGGCTGTCTGATGGCAGTTCGGATCGAGGCATCCCGGCTGATACCGGGCCGGGGCGCGGTCGTCGACCCTGGCGTCGTCGTCATGGAAGAGTCGCTGATCGCATTCGCCGGCTCGGCTTCCGACGCCCCGGACACTCCTGACGCCGAGGTGGTCACCACCGACACCGTGATGCCGGGCATGTGGGAGTGTCACGGTCACTTCCTCGGGATCTATTCGGCCAACGTCGAGGAGGCGTTCACGATGCGTCCCCAGCTGGCGTCGATGCGAGTGACCGCCGACGCGAGGCGGGCACTGGAGGCCGGATTCACCTCCGTCCGCGAGATGGGTGGGCTCGGGGTGTTCCTCGGCAGATCGATCGAAGAAGGCGTGGTCACCGGCCCCAACGTCTACGGATCCGGAGGGGCGCTGTCGATGACCGCCGGCCACGGTGACTTCCACAGCCTCGACATCGATCTTGCGCGTCGTCTCGAGGAACGGCTCATCGGCGAGGACAACATCGTCGACGGACCCGACCAGTGTCGGGCCGGGGTGCGGCGGATGTTGCGTCTCGGCGCCAAGGTGATCAAGGTCCACGCCTCGGGTGGCGTGATGAGCGAGCTCGACGACCCCCATCTCCCCCAGTTCTCCCCGGCCGAGCTGGAGGCAATCGTCGACGAGGCGGCGCGCATGGAGCGGATCGTCGGCGCCCACTGCCATGGCAAGCGGGGGATCATGGCGGCCCTCGCAGCCGGGATCAAGACCATCGAGCACGGCACCTATCTCGACGAGGAGGCCGCCGACGCCATGGTCGAATCCGGCGCCATATTGGTCCCGACCCGCTGGATCCTGGAATACCTGCTCGAGGAGGGTGAGCGCGCCGGCATGCCCGAATACGCCAAGAAGAAGCTCTACGCCACCGCGGAGCATCACGCCGACGCCATCGCACTGGCGATCGACAAAGGGGTCAAGATCGCGTTGGGCACCGACATCTGGAGCACCGGTCTGTGGGGACGCAACGCCGAGGAGCTGGTCCACCTGGTCGACTGTGGGATGACTCCCCTTCAGGCCATCGAGGCAGCCACTGGCAACGCCCCGGCCACGCTCGGCCCACAGGCGCCGAATGCCGGTCGGCTCGAGGAGGGCATGGATGCCGACGTGATCTGTGTCTCCGGTGATCCTTCGTCGGACGTGTCGGTGCTGGCGTCACCGGAGAACATCACACACGTGTTCAAGGGTGGCGTCCGCTACAAGGGCTGAGCAAGTGAGTGGGCCTCCCAGCCCGAGCCCGGTCAGCTCTCCCGACTCCATGACCCAACCCCACGCCCGCGCCTGTTCCCACTCCGGCCGCCGGCGTAGGTCTTCGGTGTCGACGTGCGGCCATGCGGTGAGGGTTTCGAGGAGCTGGCGCATGGCCGGTGTCACCGGCACACATGACATGGCGGGAAGGTACGGCATTCGAGCGACAAGAAGGCGAAAAACCCGGCTCTCTCGGGCGAACGTAACGGCTCACGGACTATTCTCCCGGTTGAGCATTTAAAGGGAGGCCGCCGTGGCACGTGGTGGAATCATCTGGACGGTGGTGGGCATCCTGCTCATCATCGCCCTACTCATCTATATCTTCTAGCAGGGTGGTCGGCGGTTAGTCCGTCAACGCCCACAACCCGTCGTGACGGGGCGAGAGCCGGAAAGGCCTGTCTCGTCGCGTTGTGTAGGCTCCCGCCGTGGTTGAAAGGTGACGAGGTCACATTCGGCACCAATCAACCCCCGAGAGAAAGCCCCGACGATCACCCTCCTCACAAAGGTTGATGGTCGGGGCTCCTCGCTTATTCGCTGAGGTTCCCTGGTAGGTCCTCGTCGGGGAAGAATGTCTGAACTCTTTGACGACCTGAAGCGACTCGCTGAGATGCGCGACAAGGGCGAGATCACTCAGTCGGAATTCGACAAGATCAAGGCAGAGCTCGTCGCTCAGATGGGGAAGTTGCACCAAGCAACGAGTCAGATGCGCCTGCTGTTACCCCGGAAAGGGAGACGGCTCAACCACCTCAGCAGTTTGATGAGGACCGACTTCGCTCTCCCTCAACCGCTGAGTTCGGGGGG
>CAZYCX010000020.1:0-35672 GCA_964645875.1 uncultured Acidimicrobiaceae bacterium | reverse complement strand
CCGCACCTTCGCCACATCGATCAACCCATCAGACAACGCCTGACGCACCCGACGCAGAGACGAAGACAACACCACCGCCCGACCCAACTGGTCTTCAGACGCACGACGAGTCAACGTCAACGCCGCCGCCACCTCCACCGCGGCATACTCCACCTGCTCGCTGCTTCGGATCACACCCGCAGACGGCGGACAGGCCGGTGAGAAAGCGGTCTCGGCCATCGCCTCAAACTTGCCCGCCTCATGATGAGACGACAGCCGAGCCCGAGCCTGCATCACCCGGACCACATCATGACCATTCAACCGGGACGGGTCGACCCCAGAAACGATCACAGCCAGATAAGGCCCAGGAAAAAGATCCTCCAGACCATCAGGAAGCAACTGACTATCCGACTCCACCCAGCCATCAGCCAACTCTCCACAGGTCACCGACCAGGCGAAATGGTCCTCCCCCTCCACATCTTCAGGCCTCTCCCCCGGCCAGAGTCCAATCTCAGCATCATGATGATCGAACATATGTTCGACTATATCCACCACCCACGACAGATGTCAACCCCCATCTACGAATTTCTTCAAACACAAACCAACGTCAACCGCGTTGGCTCCTCAGCGGCCCTCGACGTCCCATCTACCGATCTCGGCACCGTCGACGTCGTATGCGACCAGCTCCGTGGGACGCTCCACGGTGTCTCCGTACGGAACCAGCCCGTACCCGGCCACGGGCCGCTGCCAGAACGTCTGCAACTCGGTGACGATCTGGACCACCGCAGTCTCGAGGGGGACGGTGTAAGAGATCTCCCCGATCCCTTCGCTGCTGTACGACTCGCCGGTCTGCCCGAAGCTGCGCAATACCTCGGAGCCGCAGCTGCTGCCCTGGCCGTCACCCGACGCGGTGCCCTCACAGGTGAAGCCGCTCTCAGTGAACCAGATCATGACAGTCGTCTCCGGCGTTCGTTGCGAACCGGGCTGACTCACCGTGCCGAGGACGACCACGGGACGGTCCGGGGTGGCCGGGGCGGTGTCGAGCCCAACGATCCCAACCGCCCCCTCGAACAAGGACTCGGGCACCACCTCGGGCGACGTGGCCGGTACCAGAGGCAACTCCTCCCCGAGCCCCGAGACATCGAAGCGCGGCTCCGGCCCCGGGGGCGCCTGGATCACATACGGCTCCTCGGACAGCACCTCACCGCCCGCCAGCTGCTCGACGTACCTGTCGATGCGGGCACCCCGGCGTGCGGGCGAGAGCTCGGAAGACCACGGATAGGCGGCGAACACCGCGTCTTCGTCGTCCGGTGGAACCCCCCGTAAGTAGAGAGCAGCAGAGGTGGAGCGAATCGCCTGTCCCAGGGTCTCGACGATCTCACCGTCATCGGTGGTGATCACGGTGCTCTCCTCTCCGGCCATGGCCAGCCGTGAGAAAAGCAAGTCGACGCCGACAGCAACGTCTACGTCGTCGGCGAGGTCGGTCACCCTCGATGGCGGGGAATAGCCGAACCCGTTGTGGTTCACGCCGACCCTGACGTCCCAGGTGAGCTCCTCGCCGAGCGTCACGAACTCGTCGAGCGAGACACGGCGTACCCCCTCCGCCACCGCCACCACGGCCTCCCGGCTCATTCCCACCGCCACGACCTCGAACACCCCACCCCGGTCGTCGGCCCCGAGCACCCAGGTGAGCGGTGCGGTCAGGTCGTCCTGACGGAATTCGATCTCATGAAGGATGCCGCGGCGTCCGGAGATGTCGACCTCGGTGGAGCCCGGAACCGCCTCGAGGGTGGCGTCGAGGTAGTCGTCGGGATCCTCGGGGACCGCAAACGGCCGACCACGGATCCCGTGGACGGCGAAGCCGCCATCGGTGGGAATCCAGCTGCCGTCGGACATGTGAAGGTACACGAAGGCTCCCCAACCGAACGCCTGCACGTCCTGGAGCACGAACCCCTCGGGCACGGCCGACGTCGTGTAGTAACCCGACTGCTCGAGCGGCGGCGGGAGCGAGTCGGCGGGCGGCACCGGCTCACCCGGAGGGAGGAGCAGCGCCAGGGCACCGAAGAGGAGCAACAGCACCACCGCGGCCACCAGGGCCGACCAGGGGCGTCTCATCGAGGTCCTCCGCCGCGAGGGCCGCCAGCCCACGACTGGATCGGTTCCATCACGCTCCTCGATCAGGAGCCTGACCTCATCGACGGTGACCGGTGTCTGTCCGGACTCGACCCGAGCGGCATACTCCCGGATCTGGATCTTCAGGTCGGTGCTCATGTATCCACTTTCAGTTGGCGACGCAGGCGGGCCATGCCTCGCTCCATGTGCTTCTGAACCGTGCCCTTGGATACCTCCAGCAGCTCTGCCACCTCCGAGAACGACCAGTCATGACCATGGACCAGGAACACCACGACCCGCTGCTTCTCGGACAAACTCGCCAACGCCTCGGGCAGACCGGGCTCCACCCATCGAGGCTGATCGGACGTGACAGGCGGGAGCGCGAGCGGCCGCCGGCCAAAGGTCTTGCGGCCCCAGTTGAGGCCGACCCGATAGAGGTATCCCGCAGGATTCTCCATCCAGCCGACCCGCTCCCAATGCTCCCAGCCGTAGGCCAGAGCCTCCGCCGTGGCATCTCGAGCGATGTCGAACCCGAAGGCCGGCGTCAACGACTGCCGGAGCCTTCTCTCGGTCGAGGCCACGAACTCGGCGAAGTCCGGTGGTTGATCTTCACCAGGTTGCACTCTGGTCTCTTCTGTATCGGAATGGGCCGGGTCGGCACTCACACTGATTAAAGGGCTGGGATGGGCCGATCGTAAGACAGTCTGTCTCAGCCCAACAGCGTCACGACGCCGCCAATCGATCGATCCAGGCGGCGAGACCGGGCGCTCCGGCTGCCTCGGCGACTTGTCTTCCGTGGTCGGCGAATCGGGTGCGGTCGGCGCCGTCCGGCAGGAACGCGGCTCCGACTGCTGCCGCCATGACCTCGTCTGCCTTGAGACCGGAGGCGGCGTTGGAGGCGATGGTGGCGTCGAGACGCTCGATCCCTGACTCTGTATCCCCTGCGACGAGTTCGGCCGCAGCCCGCGTCCTACCCCGAACGGAATCGAGAAACTCGCTCTTCGGCTGTGTCTCGATGAGTGCCAGCACCTCCGCCATCGAGGCGGCGTCACCGGCGAACAACGCCCCATCCGCCATCCCAGCCAGGGAGAAGGTGGGGAGGAAAGGAGTCTCCTCGAAATGGCGCTTGTAGATCTCGAAGCAGGTGCGGGGATCCCCGTCCAACAACGCCTGGTAACCCTGGCCGCGTTCGACCGCGAGACGCACTTGAACATCCGAAACCCTGTCGAGGAGTGCTTCGGCCTCCACCACGAGCGCCCGGGCCTCCTCCTCCCGGCCCCGCCGGTACAGGATGGAAGACCGGTTCATCAGCACCTGAATCCGTTCGGCATCCGTCGTGATCAAGCTCTCATCGAGAAGCTCCTCGGCCTCATCCAGACGAAGGGCGAAGCTGTACGCCCCGTAGAGATTGCCGGCCACAAACGCGGCGTGATTGCGGTCCCCCACCCTTCGTGCCTCTCGATAGGCCTGCTCCGACGCTCCGATGGACGTCTCCATGTCCGTAGCTGCATAGCCGAGGTTGATCAGGCTGCGCAGCTTGGTGTCGGTGAACCCGTGCTCCTCACAGATCTCGATGGCACCTT
Source organism: uncultured Acidimicrobiaceae bacterium (assembly GCA_964645875.1). Lineage (GTDB taxonomy): Bacteria > Actinomycetota > Acidimicrobiia > Spongiisociales > ZC4RG35 > JANQRA01. Next base: position 31,998 of record CAZYCX010000020.1, on the reverse strand, counting down.
TGATCAGCGCCACGGCCTGGTGAGGTCGATCGGCCGATAGAGCCGTGCCCAACGTCGTCATGGTGCCGGCCACCACCTCGAGGAGACCATGGAGCTCGGCAGCTCCCAGAGCCTCGTCGGCGAGCGCCACGACATGATCGTCGAGGCCGGAAAGCAGGTACGCCCGAGCCAGCTCCGCAGCAGCATTGGCCAGATTCGGGTCTGCTTCGAGATCGGGGTGGGCATCGATGTGGGGCTTCACCACTTCGATCACCCGATCCGCCCGCCGGGAGGCGTTGAAGACATCACCCGTGACCGACATCGCCAGGTGGAGAAGGGACAGTTCGCCAGATGCTTCGGCAGTCTCCATCAGACTGTCCACATGACGGCCAGCCGTCGATTCGTCGCTGATCCTCGTCGCGGCCCGGGCCGCCGTAGCGTGCAATTTGGCAGCCTGCTCCTCTTCAACCACGTCCAACGCCATCTCGGCGAGGGAGATCACCTGCTCGTGGGCATGGAGGAGCAGCGATCGTTGGAGCGCAGCGTCCAGTGCTTCGGCCAGTTCGGCATCCAGGTCGGCGGTACCTCCCGACGCCAACTCACGAGCCGAAACGAAATGCGAGGCGGTGACGGGTGACAGCTCCGGATCGCCGAGACCACGGAAGTAGCGGGCGGCGAGCAAATGGAGCTCATGACGATCACCTCTGGAGATGCGGCTGTAGGCGACCTCGCGGAGGAGGCTCTGCACCCATTGGTACTGGCCCCGCTCGGGTGATCGGGGATCTCTCACCATCTCGAGGACCTCATGTCTGACCAGGCCGGACAGACGACGCTCGACCTTGTCGGCATCCTCATCTCGCAGCGCCGTCAACGCGGCCACGGTGAAGGACTGGCCGAGCACCGCCGCGTCGCGGGCGAGATCTCGCTCCTCGGGCGGCAGACGGTCGAGACGGGCGGCGATCACAGCCTGCACGGTCGAAGGCACTTCGAGCGTGGTGAGGTCACCTTCGACCGTGACGGTGCTGTCGCGCATCAACAGCCGTCCCTCCCCCAACAGCATTCGAAGCGTCTCGACGGCGAAGAGGGGGACCCCGCCTGCTGATGCCGTGATCGCCTCCAGGGCCTCGTCCGGAATACCAGGCACCGCGCCACGGACCAGTTCCGACACCTCGTCGTCCGTGAGCGGACCCAGATACACAGAGGCGAATCCGCGCCGCCCCGAGCCCCAGTCGGGACGGTGGTCGAGTAAGTCCGGACGGCTCGCAGTCACGACCAGGATCGGGTAGTCCTGCGACCAGTCGGGGAGGTCCTCGATGAACTCGAGCAATCCCGGATCTGCCCATTGCAGGTCCTCGAACACGAGGACCACCGTGCCGCGTCTTGCGATGGCCTCGAAGAGGGCCCTGGCCGCGGCGAAGAGCTCCGTCCGCTCCTTCCCGATCGAATCCCCCAGACCGAGCAGGGTCGCCAGACGCTCCCGCACCCACTCCCGCTGGTCGACGGAGTCGATGAACTCGTCGACCATCTCATCGAGCCGGGCTGCGGTGGTTTCGTCGTCGTCGACCTCGGTGACCCCGGCCCGTTGGCGGATGATCTCCCCGAGTGCCCACAGCGACACCCCGTTGCCATATGAAGGAGACCGACCCTCGTGCCAGTAGACGACCTCGGCGATGCCGTCGACGTACTTGAGGAACTCCCATACCAAGCGGCTCTTGCCGATGCCACCCTGGCCGACCAGGGAGACGAGCCGGGACCGCTTCTCCCGACCGGTGGCATGGAGCGAGTCCTTGAGGAGTCGAAGCTCATAGTCCCTTCCCACGAAAGGTGGCTCCAGAACGTCGGCTTTGCCGCCACCGCCGCGCTCGGCGAGCACCCGGCCGGCCCGGTAGGCGACGACGGGCTCTTGCTTTCCCTTGACCGTGTGGGTACCGGCCGGGGTGATGTCGATGGCCGTTCGGACCAAGGTCGCAGTGGTCTCGCCGACATACACCGCTCCGGGCTCGGCGATGGACTGGAGACGCGAAGTCGCATTGACCATGTCGCCCAGGAGCAGGCCCTTCTCATTCCCTCCCGGGCCCACCGAGGCCTCACCGGTCATGACCCCGGCTCTCGCGGCCAGGTCCGCGATCTCACGACTCTCCCCCAGAGCTGTCACCCGGTCCACGATCTCGAGAGCACTGCGAACCGCCCGCTCCGCGTCGTCCTCGTTGGAGGTCTCGGCCCCCCACCACGCCATGACGGCATCACCGATGAACTTGTCGATGGTGCCGCCGAAATGGTCCACTACCTCTTTGGCGACGTCGAAATATTCGGTGATCAGCGCCCGGACGTCCTCGGAGTCGAGACCCTCCGAGAGTGACGTGAAGCCGACGAGGTCGACGAAGAGCACCGACACGATCCGACGCTCCGTCGTGGGCACAGATTCGGCGACCGGCGACGCGATCTCCGTCCCGCACGAACCGCAGAACCGGTGGTCGGGCGGGTTCTCCGCCCCACAATCGGGGCAGCCTCTGGCGAGCGAGGTTCCACAATGCCCGCAGAAGCGTTGGCCCGGCCCAGCCACCGTGCCGCAGTTGGCGCATGTCGTGTCGGATCCCACCTGGGCATGAGAGAGTAGCGGTCGGGCATCACACCAGGGCGAACTTGACCAAACCGCCTGGTGGAAACGACACTTGAGGCGATCAGACACTTCCTCAACACGTACGACTGGTCACGTCCCGAGCTGCAGGCGATGCTCGACGACGCCCGTGCGTTCAAAGAGTCCCCGTTGAGCGACGACCTCGCCGGCAAGACCGTCGCCCTCCTCTTCCTCAACAACTCCCTCCGCACCCGGACCTCCTTCGAGGTGGGCACCTTCCATCTCGGTGGCCATGCGGTCGTTCTCAGCCCTTCAGGAGGCCTGTGGCCACTGGAGTTCGAGAAAGGCGCGGTGATGATGGGCGACGCCGAAGAGCACGTCCAGGAGGCAGCCAAGGTCCTCTCCCGCTACTGCGACCTCATCGGAATCCGTGCCTTCCCCAAGTTCGAGGACTGGGAGGAGGACCGCAAAGACCTCATCCTCAACACCCTCGCCGAGCACGCCGAGGTCCCCGTCGTCAACATGGAGACCATCACCCATCCCTGTCAGGAGATGGCATTGGCGATGGCGCTCCAGGACCAACTCGGTGAGCTCGACGGCAAGGACTTCCTGCTCACCTGGAGCTACCACCCCAAGCCCCTGAACAGCGCGGTGGCCAACTCGGCCCTGGTGATGGCGGCGAAGTTCGGGATGAACGTGACGCTGCTCTGCCCCAACGAGGACTACATCCTCGACCAGCGCTACCTGGACATCGCCGACTCGGACACGTCAGCCAACGGGCGGACGCTCGAGGTCACCCACGATATCGACGAGGCCTACCGCGACGCCGACATCGTGTACGCCAAGAGCTGGGGTGCCCTCCCCTTCTTCGGGCGATGGGACGAGGAGAAACCGATCAGGGATCGCTACAAGCACTTCATCGTCGACGAGGAGAAGATGGCCAAGACCGAGGGCGCCCTGGTCAGCCACTGCCTTCCCATGCGCCGTAACGTGATCATGACCGACGGAGTGTTCGACAGCCCCAGTTGTATCGCCTACGAGGAGGCGGAGAACCGTCTCCACGTCCAGAAGGCGATAATGAAGCGGCTCGTCACCGGAGCCTGACCATGACACCGATCCGGGATACCCGCCAGACGATCGTCCAACTGCTCTCCAACGTGAGCGACGGCAAAGAGGTCCACTTCTATCTCCAGCGGTTCTCCGAGATGGGAACCACCCGCTTCGCCGTCATCAAGATCGGAGGGGCGATCCTCCGCGACCGTCTCGAGGAGACCGCCGCCTCCCTGGCTCTACTCCACACCGTCGGGCTCACCCCGATCGTGATCCACGGCGGTGGGCCGCAGTTGGACGAGAGGCTGGAGCGAGAAGGCATCTCCTCCGAGAAGCTCGACGGTCTGCGGGTCACCACCCCCGAGGTCCTCGACATCGCCCGCGAGGTGTTCACCGAGCAGAACATCCGACTGGTCGAGGCGATCCGCGCCCAGGGGGTCGACGCCCATGGGCTCACCCAGGGCGTGTTCGCCGCCGAGTTCGTCGACTCCGACCGCTATCGGCTGGTCGGGGAGCCGACGGCCGTCCACTTCGACCTGCTGCGCTCCATCGTGAAGTCGGGAGCGATCCCCATCCTCACCTGTCTCGGAGTGGCCCCAGGCGGTCAGCTGGTCAACATCAACGCCGACTCTGCCACCAGGATCCTGGTCCACGAGGTCCAACCCATGAAGATCATCTTCCTCGTCGACTCCGGGGGCCTCCTCGACCCCGACGGCAACGTGATCGACTCGATCAACCTGGCCACCGACTACGACCAGCTGATGTCACAGGGCTGGGTCCATTCCGGCATGAGACTGAAGCTGGCCGAGATCAAGAGATTGCTCGACGACTCCCCGCTCACCACGTCGGTCTCGATCACCACTCCGTCTGCCCTCACCAGGGAGTTGTTCACCCACAGCGGTGACGGAACCCTCGTCCGCAGAGGAGAGCAGATCTCGAAGATCACCGACAAGGGGGCAGTGGACGGTGGTCGCCTGGTACGGCTCATCGAAGAGGCGTTCTCCTCCCGCCTGCTGCCCGGCTGGTGGGACCAGCTCGACCTGCGGGGGGCATACATCTCGGAGAGCTACCGGGCCGCGGCCGTGGTGGCCGAACTAGACGAGTTCACCTACCTGGACAAGTTCGCCATCGACGAGTCGGCACGGGGCGAGGGTCTCGCCCGGACCGTCTGGGACCACATGATGAGAGACTTCCCCGACGTGGTGTGGCGGTCGAGATCGGACAACCCGTTCAACGCCTTCTACGAGAAGGAGTCCGACGGCCGGGTGACGACGGGTGACTGGACCGTCTTCTGGAAGGGTGTCGCCGATTTCGACGTCCTGGGGAGGGCGGTCAAGCTCCTGGCCGACATGCCCCCATCCTTCGCCAGGGACGAGCCTCATGGCTGACGCCTATCGCGTCGGCGTGATCGGTGCCCGGGGCCACACCGGTGCCGAGCTGATGCGAATACTCGGCAATCACCCCGACGTCGAGGTCGCACTCGCCGCGTCACGTGAGCTGGCCGGCGAGCCGGTCCCCGCGATCGAGGGGCTCGCATTCGAGTCGCTGGGGCCAGATGAGCTCGCCTCTCGCGATCTCGATGCGGTCTTCCTCGCTCTACCCGACGGAGTGGGCGCCCCCTGGACCGGGGCACTGTCCGCTGACACTGTCATCGTCGACATCTCAGCCGACCACCGCTTCGACGACGACTGGGTGTATGGGCTCCCGGAACTGCGACGGGAGGAGATCTCGGGAGCGAGACGCATAGCCAACCCGGGCTGTTATGCCACTGCCCTCCAACTGGCCATCGCCCCGTTCCTCGACTGGATCGACGGCACCCCATCCGTCTTCGGCGTTTCCGGATACTCGGGAGCTGGGACCACTCCTTCGCCGCGCAACGACCCGGACAACCTCCGTGACAATCTGATCCCCTACCGGCTCACCGGCCATAATCACGAGCGGGAGGGGACCCGATATCTGGGTCGGACCATCCGCTTCATGCCCCACGTCCACCCTGCCTTCCGTGGGCTGCTGGTAACGGCCCACATGCCTCTGGGCGAGCCCATCACCCTCGAGGAAGCGGCCGCCCGGCTCACCGCCACCTATGCCAGCGAGCCTCTGGTCGACGTCCAGGAGGAGATCCCCTCCCTGCGCGACGCCGCCGAGCTCACCGGTGTCCTCATCGGGGGCACGACCGTCAGCGAGGACGGCTTCGGTCTCATCGTCGTCGCCGCCGAAGACAACCTCCTCAAGGGCGCCGCGGTCCAGGCGGTGCAGAACCTCAACCTGGCCCTCGGTCTCCCCGAGACCACCGGAATCCTCTAGCGCACGATCTCTCCGAGCGTGGCGAACCGGAGCATGTGAGCCTGACCACTGTGAAGGGCGTACTCGTCGATCATCTTGACGAGGGTTGCGCCGAGGGGCTTTCTGTGGCCCCGCCCCGGAGACTCGAGCCTGGGCAGGGATCCGATCGCCTGGTCCGCCTTCTCGATCTCGTCGAGATAGAGCCGCAGGTCGTCGTCGACGGTCTCGACAGATCCGCCGGCGTAGTCGTCTTCCCCGTAGGTCTCCACGACCTCACCTCCTCCGAGACCCCAGCTGAGGTAGATGTGCTCCATCTGCTGCATGTGTCGGACCAGACCGAGCACGGACAGTTCGACCGGGGGTATCGACCACTCGACGAGGCCCTCGGGATCGAGGTCACGCAGCTTCCTCTTGAATTCGTGGCGCTGGTAATCGAGCCATCCGGTCAACAGCTGACGCATGTCGGTACTCGGCTCGGGCTCGTCGCGTCTGGTGAAGTCGAGGCGGGAAAGGAGTTCTGAGTCCATGACCCGATATTTCTACACGCCCGTCACTAGTGCCCTGGCCACTGACGTTGGCGATGTTCAGGGCCGTCCTGAACGCGGCAAACGTTATTGGTCGGGGCACTAGCTTGTCGCCGATGGCATACACCGCTCTGGACCTCATCGAGCTGAAGCGGGACGGGAGACAGCTTCCCGCCGAGGGCATCGAGTGGTTGATCGCCGCCTACACCGACGGCACGGTGCCCGACTACCAGATGGCGGCGATGGCCATGGCGATCTTCCTCAACGGCCTCGACGTCGAGGAACTGGCGACCTGGACCGCGGCGATGATGGCGTCCGGCGACACCCTCGACTTCTCCGACATCCCCCTACCCAAGATCGACAAGCACTCCACCGGGGGTGTCGGGGACAAGATCTCGATACCGCTCGCCCCGCTCGTCGCCTCATGCGGGATCGCGGTGCCGATGATGTCGGGACGCGGGCTCGGGCACACGGGAGGCACCCTCGACAAGCTGGAATCCATCCCCGGGTTCGAGACACGCATCGATCAGGCCAGGTTCCGGGAGATACTCGCCGAGCACCATCTGGTGCTGGCGGGCCAGTCCGACACCATGGTGCCCGCCGACCGCCAGCTCTATGCGCTGCGCGACTCGACGGGGACGGTGGCTTCCCTGCCGCTCATCGCCAGCTCGATCATGTCGAAGAAGCTCTCCGAGGGCCTCGACGGGCTGGTCCTCGACGTCAAGACGGGCTCAGGGGCGTTCATGGACGAGATGGAAGAGTCGAGGGAGCTGGCCCGGACCATGGTGGAGATCGGGATCAAGAACGACGTCGAGACCGTGGCACTGATCACGTCGATGGACCAACCGCTCGGCAACGAGGTGGGCAACGCCAACGAGATCCGCGAGTCGGTCGACGTGCTCAACGGCGAGGGCCCCGATGACGTCACCGAGCTCACCTTCGCCCTCGCCGAGGTGATGCTCGAGCTCGCCGGCATCGACGGAGGTCGGGGGCGTCTCTCTGAGACGATCGACTCGGGGGCGGCACTGGAGAAGCTGAAGGAAGTCGCCCGGGCCCATGGTGGCGACCCTTCCGTCCTCGACGACACCTCGCTCCTCGAGGTCGCCGAGCACGAGGCCAGCATCGAGGCGCCGGGTGATGGTTACGTGACGAGATGCGATGCCCATACCATCGGCGTGGCCGCCACCAGGCTCGGCGCGGGACGGGAACGCATGGAGGACGACATCGATCACGGGGTCGGAGTCACGCTGATGGCGAAGATCGGTGCCCGGGTCACGGCGGGTGAACCGCTGGCGGTGGTCCGCTTCAACGACGAGCGGAAGTGGGAGAGCCACCGCGACAAGCTGAAATCGGCATGGACCATCGAGGCGGAGCCTCCCGACCCGGTGGATCTGATCCTGGAGCGGGTGGACCGCACACAAATTTGAGCGTTTATTCAATTCTGGTCAGTCCAGTTACCATCGCCCGGCATCGACCAAAGGAGTAGTGCGGAATGAAGGTTGTCGTCTGCGTCAAGCAGATTCCCGATCCCGCCACCCCATACAAGCTCGAGGATGACACCTTCTGGCTGGTGAGGCCGTCGGAACAGGTCCTCGATGACACCGATCGTTACGGGGTGGAGATGGGATTGCAGTTGGCCCAGGCCAACGAGGGGAGTGTGACCCTGGTGAGCATGGGCCCGGCGGGCAACGCCCAGGGGATCCGCCAAGCGCTGGCGATGGGTGCCGACAAGGCGATCATCGTCGAGGACGATGACCTGCGTGGCTCGGATGCGCTCACCACTGCCCGGGTGCTGGCGAAGGCCATCGCCAACGAAGGGTTCGACCTGGTGATCGCGGGCACCGAGTCGACCGACGGCTATTCCGGAGTCGTTCCCCAGATGCTGGCCGAGTTGCTGGAGACCCCGGCTCTCACCTTTGCCACCGCGGTGGACACGGACGGGTCCAAGGTGACCATCCATCGTCAGACCGCGGCCGGCTACGACGTGGTCGAGACTTCGCTGCCTGCGGTGGTGACGGTGACCGCCGGTGTGGTGGAGCCCCGCTATCCGACGTTCAAGGGGATCATGGACGCCAAGAAGAAGCCGATGGACACCGTCGCTCTCGGCGACCTCGGGGCGGAGAAGTCGGAGGGTCAAACGGTGAAGTCGATCACCGACGCCCCGGAGCGTTCGGCGGGACGCAAGATCGAGGACGAGGGTGAGGCGTTCACCGAGATCGTCGCCCTCCTCGAGCAGAGGAAGGTGATCTGAGATGGCGAAGATATGGGTTTTCGTCGAGGAAACCGACGGGGCGCCAGCGACACTGGGCCTCGAGCTGGTGACCAAGGCGCGGGAGCTGGGTGATGTGACCGTCGTCTACCTCGGCGAGGGAGGCGACGACGCCTTCGCGACGCTCGGCGACCATGGCGCCGGCGAGGTGCTCCACGTCGACGCCGGAGACCGTCTCCCCTCGGCACCACTGGCCGCAGTCCTGGCGGACAGGGCCAGAGAAGACGGGCCCGACCTGATCCTCTTCGGCCAGGCCTACACCGACCGTGACGTCGCCGGACGACTGGCGGCCCGTCTCGGGGTCGGGGTCCTCTCCAACGCCTCCGACATCAGACTGACCGCTGACGGGGTGGAGACCGACCACGAGATCTTCGGAGGCAGCCAGGTCGCCACCGCGGCCATGTCGGCGTCTCCCCACATCGTCCTGGCCCGACCCAAGTCGTTCCCCGCCGCGCCTTCGGGCGGCGGCGCCCCCGGCGTGACCACCCTCGACCTCCCGGAAGTGGGGCCATCTGAGGCGAAGGTGACCGAATCCCACGTCGAGGAGCGGGAAGGCCCTCAACTCGGAGACGCCGCCGTCGTGGTCTCGGGTGGCCGCGGGCTCGGCTCTGCCGACGCCTACGAGCTCATCGAGAAGGTCGCCAAACCGCTCAAGGCAGCGACAGGCGCCACCCGAGCGATCGTCGACGCCGGATGGGTTCCCTACGCCAAACAGGTGGGCCAGACGGGCAAGACCGTCAAGCCCGACGTCTACATCGCCGCCGGCATCTCTGGAGCGATGCAGCACCTGGTGGGGATGAAAGACGCAGGGACCATCATCGCCATCAACAAGGATCCCGACGCCCCCATCTTCTCCGTCGCCGACCTGGGCATCGTGGGAGACGTCCACAAGGTCCTCCCCCAATTGATCGAGGCCCTCGAGAGCCGTTAGTCCGCGGTTTCGGCGGTCTCGACGATGACCTCGCTGGGGTGGTCGACGTCGCCCACCGGCTCGACCACCCAGAAGTCGGCGAGACCGTCATCGGATTCCAGCAGCCTGCCGGCCACCGGGCTCGAGGTGAGCTCGTAGTGCTCCTCGAGCAGTGAGCCCAAGAGATCGATCTCGGTCCCGACCGGGCGCCGAACCGCGGGTGCCGTCTCGGCGAGACGAGCCTTGAACGCCATGTTCGGATCCCAGACCAGGGCCATGCCGCCGGTCATGCCGGCGGCGAAGTTGCGGCCCACCTCCCCGAGGACGACCACCACTCCCCCGGTCATGTACTCACAGCCGTGGTCGGAGCAACCCTCGACCACCGCGGTGGCCCCGGAGTTGCGGACGGCGAATCGCTGACCTACCCGGCCGGCGAGGAAGACCGTCCCTCCCGTGGCTCCGTAGAGCACGGCGTTGCCCGCGGCTTGGGGTCCTCCGTCACCGCGCCACGGGGTCACTGCCACGGTCCCTCCGGCAATGCCCTTGGCCACGTAGTCGTTGGCCGTCCCGCGCAGGTCGATGGTGATCCCGGGCGCCAACCAGGCTCCGAGACTCTGCCCGGCGGTGCCGTTGAGTCTGATCCTGATGGTGTCTTCGGGCAGGCCGGTGTCACCGTGAAGAGTGGCGATCTCGCCCGAGAGCCGGGCCCCTATGGTCCGGTCGGTGTTCTGGATCGGGTAGTTCAACTCCACCCGACCGCCTCCCTTGATCGCCTCCTCGGCATCGGCGAGGATCCGCTCGGCGAGCCGGGAGAACGGAATCGGCCGATACCCCTCATGGCGGCGCCGTCCCTGCGCCCGAACCAGGATCGCGGCGAGGTCCGGGGCGAGAGGATGACCGGAGTCGGTGGGGCGCAACAGGTCGGCGCGCCCGATGATCTCGTCCATGGTGCGGGCGCCGAGGGCCGCCAGATGGTGCCGGATCTCCTCGGCCAGCTGGCGAAACAGCGAGATGACCTGGTCGACGGAGCCGGTGTACTTGGCGCGCAGCTCCAGGTCTTGGGTGGCGATGCCAACCGGGCAGGTGTTCAGATGGCACTGACGCACCATCTTGCAGCCGAGGGCGAGGAGGGGAAGTGTGCCGAAGCCGAACCTCTCGGCGCCGAGCAAGGCGGCCACGATCACGTCGCGACCGGTGCGCAGGCCTCCGTCTGTTTCCAGGATCACCTTGGAGCGCATGCCCTTGGCCACCAGGGCCTGATGGGCTTCCGCCACCCCCAGCTCCCAGGGCGATCCGGCGTGTTTGATCGAGACCAGCGGCGATGCGCCGGTGCCCCCTTCGGAGCCCGAGACGGTGATGACGTCGGCGTCGGCCTTGGCCACACCGACGGCCACGGTGCCCACTCCGGGTTCGGAAACCAGCTTCACCGACACCCGGGCAGCCGGCTTGAACGACTTGAGGTCGTAGATGAGCTGCGCCAGGTCCTCGATGGAGTAGATGTCGTGGTGTGGCGGCGGTGAGATCAGGGTCACCCCCGACTTGGTGTGACGGAGCCGGGCGATCTCGTCGGATACCTTGTGACCGGGCAGCTGTCCCCCTTCGCCGGGTTTGGATCCCTGGGCCATCTTGATCTGGAACTCCTCGGCAGAGCTGAGATAGCCGGGGGTGACTCCGAACCGACCCGAGGCGACCTGCTTGATGCCCGAGTTGCGGGAAGTCCCGTAGCGGTCGGGGTCCTCGCCGCCCTCGCCCGAGTTGGAGAGCCCGCCGATCGAGTTCATCGCCTCGGCCAGGGTCTCATGGGCCTCCCGCGACAGGGCCCCCAACGACATGGCAGCAGTGACGAAACGGCGCATGATGCGCTCCGATGGTTCGACCTCGTCGACAGGGACCGGTTCGACGCTGACGAAGGAGAGGAGGTCGCGCACCAGCGCCGGGGGGCGATCTCCGATCGTGCCGAGGTACTTCTCCCATGCCGCGGTCTCACCCGATCGGACCGACTTCTGGAGATCGAGGACGATCTTGGGCCCGGTGATGTGGAACTCCTCGCCGCGGCGGTGCTTGTAGAAGCCACCCGGCGAGGGCTGACCCTCGCGATAGGAGTTGTGACTGACCAGGGCCTGGGCAGCGATGTGGCCATAGCCAACCCCGCGCAGTCGTCTCGGAGCGTTCCGGAACGCCCGGTGACAGACCTTCTCGGAGAGCCCGATCACCTCGAAGAGCTCCGATCCGCGGTAGGCGGCGAGGGTGCAGATCCCCATCTTCGACATGATCTTGAGCAGACCTGTCTCCAGCCCGGTCCGGAAGTTCTCCTGTGCCGTCACCGGGTCTATCTCGATCATCCCGGAGCGGGCCAGGTCGATCACCTGGTCGATGGCCAGGTACGGGTTGACCGCAGACGCCCCGAACCCGATCAGGGTGGCGATGTCGTGAGCGTCGCGTGGCTCGCCCGAGACGACCACCAGCGAGACGTCGCCACGCACTCCCTCGTCGATCAGGTGGTGATGGACCGCGCCGACCGCCAGGAGGATGGGGACCGGCGCCTCCTGGGCACTGGTCTCGCGATCGGAGAGGACGAGAACGGTGGCTCCGAGCCGCACCGCGTCGGCGGCTTCAGCGCAGATCTCATCGAGACGCCTCTCCATCCCCTCCGGACCGGTCGCCGCCGGCCAGGTGGCGGCGATCCAATGTGAGAAGAAACGACGGTCGCCGGAACGGACGATGGCCTCCAATTCGGCATCGGAGAGGATCGGGCTGGCCAGCTCGATCAGGTGCGCCTGGCTGGGATGGTCCTCGAGGATCGGGCCGCGCTTGCCCAGCTGGATGCGGAGCGACATGACCAGCTTCTCCCTGATGGGGTCCATCGGGGGATTGGTGACCTGAGCGAACATCTGGTGGAAGTAGCGAGGGAGACGACGGGGGCGGTCGGAGAGCACGGCCAGACCGGTGTCGTCACCCATGGAACCGGTGGGCGTGGTCCCCTGGGCGAGGGGAGCGAGGATGAGACGTCGTTCCTCGGCGGTGTAGCCGAACACCCGGGTGAGGGCGCCGGCATCGAAGCGATCGTCGTTGAGGGGGTCGAAGGGAGCCTGGATGTGCAGGGCCTCGGTGTCGACCCAGTCGTCATAGGGAAGGGCATTGGCGAGCCTGTGCTTCACCGCGTCAGAGCGCCCGATCTCACCGGTCTCGCCATCGAAGACGATCAGCTCGCCGGGACCGAGCTGTCCGGTCTCGGTCGCCTTCGACTCCTCTTCCGGGCAGACGCCGGCTTCGGAAGCGACGATGACCATGTCGGGGGTGATGGTCCAGCGGGCAGGTCGAAGCCCGTTGCGGTCCATCCCCGCCAACAGGGAGATGCCATCGGTGGCGGCGATGGCGGCAGGACCGTCCCAGGGCTCGGTGAGGAAGGCGTGGTAGGCGTAGAACGAAGCCAGCTCCGGGGACAGGTCGCCGACGTTCTCCCAAGCCGCCGGGATCAGCATCTCCTTGACGTGAGGTAGGGAACGTCCGCTCTGCAGGAGCAGCTCGAAGGCATTGTCGAGACTTGCCGAGTCGGAGAGGTCGGGCTGGAGGAAGGGGAATACATCGCGCAATCGATCACCCCACACCCCCGGGGTGGCCCCACGCTCCCTGGCCTCCATCCACGAGCGGTTGGCTTGGATGGTGTTGATCTCGCCGTTGTGGGCCAGGGCACGGAACGGTTGGGCGTTGTCCCAACTGGGGAAGGTGTTCGTCGAGAAGCGCTGGTGGAAAATGGCGAATGCCGTCTCGAAATCCGGGTCGCGCAGATCCCAGTAGAAGTCGGCGATGTGCGAGGCGGTGAACAGGCCCTTGTAGACGACGGTGCGGCTCGACGCTGACGGCACCGAGAACTCCGGTTTGGCTGTCCGCTCCATGCGCTTGCGGGCGAGGAACAGGGCACGCTCGAACTCGTCCCCCACCCAGTCGGAGGTGACCACGGCTTGTTCGATGAGGGGCAGGACCTCGAGGGCGTGCTCGCCGAGGACACTGGGGCCGATGGGGACCGAACGCCACATGATGAGACGGATTCCTTCGGCCTCGAGCGCCTCGCTGACCAGGGCGCGGGAGGAGGCGGGATCCTCCGCTGGCAGGAAGCACATCACGATGCCAATGCGCTCCGGGTCGATCTCCTTGCCGTGGGCTGCCAACTCCCGGGCGATCAGCTTGTGCGGTAGCTGGGTGAGCAGCCCGGCACCGTCACCGGTGCCGTCGGCCGCCTTGGCGCCCCGATGGTCGAGCCGTTGCAGGCACTCGACTGCGAGGCGGGTCATGCGGAACGACGCCTGACGATCCCGGGCGGCGATGAACCCGACACCACAGGCGTCGTGCTCGGGCCCGATCAGGATGGTTGAACCGTCCATTACCGCTCCGGGAGAGAACCCACGATCTTAGGGTCGGTGAGTCGACCGCGGTTTGCGGGCCACTCCCGCAGGGCATAATCGGTGGATGGCCGAGAACAATGAAACGACTCTCGTCGAGAGGTTGGGAATCGAAGAGGGGATGACGGTCGCCATCCTCAACGCGCCCAATTACTTCAACTTCGACCTGGGTGCCCTCCCCGACACCGTCGACGTGCAACGAGATGCCGACGATGCACCCGCCGACCTCTATCTGATCTTCGCCGACCGCGCCGACGAGGCACAGCGAGGCTTCGAGCGGGCGGTCACCCAGCTGCCCGCCGACGGGGCCATCTGGTTCGCTTGGCCGAAGAAGCCCTCCGACCGTGACAGCGACATCACCGAGGACCGGCTGCGCGACCTGTTCCTCCCCACCGGCATGGTGGACGACGAGGTCTGCTCCATCGACGACACCTGGTCGGGCCTACGGTTCGTGGTGCCGAAGGAGAATCGGGACGATTGGCCGACCGACCGGGATCAGCGGAACCGGTAGGGCAGGAGCTCGTCGAGGGTGTGCTCCCTCACCTCGGACCCCTCCCCTGCGGTGACGACGACCCGATCCACGTCGAACTCCGACATGATCTGACGGCATCTCCCACAGGGATAGGCGCCATCGGTGCCTTCGGCGTCGATGCAGGCGACGGCGACGATGTCGATCTTGCGGACACCGTGTGAGGCGGCCGAGTTGACGGCGGTCGCCTCCGCACAGGTGCCCGAGGGGTACGCCGCGTTCTCGACGTTCGCCCCGGTGAACACTTCCCCGTCGGCGCCCACCACGACCGCACCGACGCGAAATCCCGAGTAGGGCGAGTACGAGCCCAGTGCGGCGGCCCGGGCGGCTTCGACCAGTTCTCTCGTGTCCATCATCACTCCATCAGGGAATCGACAAAGCTATCGGGGTCGAACTCGACCAGGTCGTCGAGGCCCTCGCCGACCCCAACCAATTTGACCGGCACTCCGAGGGAGCGCTCGACTGCGATGACGATCCCCCCTCGGGCAGTGCCGTCGAGCTTGGTGAGGACTATCCCGCTGATCGGCACCGCGGTGGAGAACTCCCGGACCTGGGCCAACCCGTTCTGACCTGCCGTGGCGTCGAGCACCAGGAGCACCTCGCTCACCTGGTCGCCTCCGGCGACCCGATGGATCTTCTGCAGTTCGGCCATGAGGTTTTTCTGGCCATGGAGCCGTCCGGCGGTGTCGATGATGACCACGTCGACCCCCTTGGCCCGTGCCGAGTCGACGGTGTCGTAGGCCACCGAAGCCGGATCGCCTCCCTCCTGGCCGCGGACCACCTGGACCCCGATCCGCTCGCCCCAGGTCTGCAACTGCTCCCCGGCGGCGGCCCGGAAGGTGTCGGCGGCGCCCAGGATCACGGTCTTCCCCTGGTCACCGAGGCGCTTGGCCAGCTTGGCGATGGTCGTGGTCTTCCCCGTTCCGTTGACTCCGACCACCACGATCGAAGCGGGTGAGCCGATGAGCCTGAGGCTCCGATCGACGTCGACCAGTTCCGCCCGGAGGGCGTTGCGGATCGCGGTGCGAGCATCTTCGGCGGTACTCGGTCTCGACCCGCGCACCCCAGTGACGATGTCGTCGGTCGCATCGACCCCGACGTCACCGGCGAGGAGTGCCGCCTCGACCTCCTCCCACACGTCCTCGTCGAGTCCGGCTCCCAAGGCCTTGCGGATGGCCGACCCGAGCACGGAGCGTCCCACCGGCATGGCCGCGGTGGTGTCGTCGGAGGGAGAGGTGAGGCGACGCTGCCAGAGGATGAGCCCCACGATGAGGACGACCACCACGACCACGAGGGCAATGAGCAGAGGCGTGTCCATCGAGCGCTGAAACTAGGCGACCCGGTCGGCGGCAAGCACTTCGCGCATGTCCTTGCGGATCGCCTGCGAGGACCCTCCCGGCTCCATGGTCACTCCGTAGAGGACGTCAGCGGCCCCCATCGTCGGCTGCTGGTGGGTGACGATGATCAGCTGAGCGCGCCGGCGAAACTCGTCGACGATGCGCAGGAACCGGCGCAGGTTGGCGTCGTCGAGTGCCGCCTCGACCTCGTCGAGGACGTAGAACGGGCTCGGCCTCGCCTCGAACACCGCAAACAGGAAGGCGAGGGCGGCCAGGCTGCGCTCCCCCCCGGAGAGCAGGGTCATCTGGGAGACCTTCTTGCCCAGTGGCTGGGCGTCGATGCTGACACCCGACTGTCGGTCGTCGGGATCGGCCAGCCTGATCTTGCCCCGACCACCCGGGAACAGGACCTCGAAGTACCTCTCGTAGGCCTCGGCGACTTCCCCGAAGGCGGCTTCGAAACGGCTCTGGATCTCCGTCTCGAGGGCGCTGATCACCTTGCGCAATTCCGCCCGGGAGCTCTCCACGTCGGACATCTGCTCCGAGAGGAAGCTGTGTCGCTCCTCGAGCTCGCGATACTCCTTGCCTGCCAGCGGGTTGATGGGCCCGAGCCGACGCAGCTGCGTTACCAGGCTCTCCATGATCTCCTCGAGATCGGCGTCGTCTGCCAGATCGGGCCGGGGAGCGCCCATGGCGTCCTCGACGTCGGCATCGGCGTCCCGCCGGATCGCCTCGATCACCGACTCCTTGTTGAGACGCAGCTCGGTGAGCTCGATGTCCAACTCGGCGATGCGTGCCCGGGCGTTCGAGATCCGATCGGTGCACTCTCGATGCTCGGCCCGAACCGACTCGAGCTCGGAGCCGACCTCGGTGTTCTCCTCCCGGAGACCCGCCTGACGCTCGCGCAGCTCCGCGATCCTGACCTCGAGCGTGGCCAGGGCGCGGCGGGCGAAGTCTCCGACCTTCTCGAGCCTCACCGGATCGCTGTCTGCCACCTCACCGAGATCGAGGCGAGCTAGATCGTCGTCGATGTGGTGTCGACGGTCCCGGAGCAGACGCTCTCGCTCGATGACCGCTCGTGCTGCGGCCACTGCCTCCTGCCACTTCGAACGGGCGGTCTCGCGGTCAGCGGTGAGCTGAGCGCGTCTGGCCTCCATCTCCTCCCACATGGCGAGACGCTCCGCCTCCTCGCCTTCCAGCGCGCCGAGCCGGGAGCGAAGAGATCCCACGTGTGCCTCCCCGCCCTCGATCGACTCCTGGAGGGAGAGACGCCTTTCCTCGAGACGGGTTCGCTCCTCCACCAGGCCTTTCACCGAGGACTGGAACCGGCTCATCGCCTCCGAGTGCCCGGCAAGGGCACTCTCGGCATGTTCCAGGGCCTCGAGGGCCCGACGTTCGGCTTCCCGGCTCGTCTCGAAGTCCCGCTTTGCCGCCGTGTGGATCGATTCGGCACGCGCTCGGGCCCTCGAGGCCTGCTCCGAAGCCACCTCGGCTGCTTCGAGCATCGCCGAGCCGACACCGTCGGGGTCGGCGATCCGGACCCCGGAGACCGAGATCACATCTCCCTCGGGGGTCACCGCCCGCAACGCGGGGTGCTTGGCGATCAGCGACCATCCCGCACTCCACCCTTCGACCAGCACCACGTCCCCGAGGAGACGGGTGGCCAGACCCTCATGCGAGCCAGGTCCGAGACGGTCGACGAGAGCGTCGAGACCGAGCGCAGCGGCGACCTCGGTGGCGGGAGCCGCGGTCTCGGACATGGCGGAGACGACCGCCACGGAGCCACCGCCCGATCCCTTGACCATCTCCACGGCATCGCGCACCGAGTCGACGTCGCCGAAGGCCACCGCATCGGCCCACTCCCCCAGGGCGGCGTTGACTGCGGCCGCCTGGCCCTCGGGGATGTCGAGTTGGGATGCCAGCGACCCCAACGCACCTGGAGCGGTCTCGACCACCTCACGCGCACCGGCGTCGAAACGACCCTCGAGTGCCGACTCGATCGCCTCGACCCGGGCCCTCGCCGAAGCCACGTCGATTCGGGCCTCGTCGAGGACGTCCTCGGACTCCGACCACGAATGCTGGGCCCGGGCCCGTTCCTTGCTCGCCCTCTCGTAGGTCTTCTGCAGACGGCCGATCTCGGAGTCCATCGTCTGGATCTCTGCGTTGAGACGATCGACCTCGCCCTGTTCGTCGCCAACCTGGGAGCCGAGCACGTCGATCCGATGGGAGACCTTCTCGAGCTCGCGCCGATCCCGCGACAGCGATGAGTCCAGGGCGCTCAGCTCACCCCTGACCGCGGCCAGCGCCCCCTCCGGGGACAGAGAGTTCTGGGTAGCGATCGCCCGTTCCTCGTCCTCGAGCCTGCGGAAAGCAGCTTCTGCCGAAGACGCCACCGCCTCTGTCTCCCGGCGCTCCGTTTCGATCCGGGTCAACTCCTCATCGATGGCCACCGACTCCTCGTGGAGGTCGTGGCGACGCTCCACGGCCGCGTCCCTGCGACCCGAGACGGCGCGGCCCCGCTCCTGGGCCACGGAGGCGATACGGCGCAATCGCTCGCCGGTGGTCTCGAGCATCGCGGCAGCGGAGGTGTCCCGGTCCAGGTCGGCACCTATGGCTGCCGCCGACTCGGTCAGCTCTCCCAACCGTTGGGAGAGTGCCTGGACCCGCCGCTGATCGACCTCGACTCCCTCCGAGAGCATCGACTTCTCGGACGAGGCGATGGTCAGATCCCGGTCGATCCGGGAGAGATCCTGGCCGCCCAGGTAGAGACGGAGAGCGGTCACCTCGGCCTTGAGGCCCTCGTACCTCTCGGCTGCCTTGGCTTGCCGGCGGAGAGGCCTCATCTGCCTGTTGAGCTCACCGAGGAGATCCTGGAGACGGATGATGTCCTCGTCGGTCCTCTCCAGCCTCCGCTCCGAGCGCTCCTTGCGTCGACGGTGCTTGAGGATTCCGGCGGCTTCTTCGATCACGTCGCGGTGCTCTTCTGGAGATGCGTTGAGGATCCTGCCGATCTCCCCCTGGCCGATGATCACGTGCTGGTGACGGCCCACGCCGGAATCGGAGAGGAGGTCCTGGATGTCGAGGAGCCGGCAGCCCACCCCGTTCAGCTCGTAGTCGCTCGACCCGTCCCGGTAGAGACGGCGGGTGATCGCGACCTCGTCGAGGTCGAGGTCGATCTGACGCTCCTGGTTGTCGATGACGAGAGTCGCCTCGGCCTTGCCCAGGGAGGGTCGGGTGGCGGTCCCGGCGAAGATGACGTCTTCCATCTTCGGGGTACGCAACGACTTGGTGGACTGGGTGCCGAGGACCCAGGAGAGGGCGTCGACGAGATTCGACTTGCCGGAGCCGTTGGGGCCGACGACGACGGTCACTCCAGGACGGAATTCGAGTCTCGTTCGATCGGCGAAGGACTTGAAGCCCGCGACTTTCAAGGACTTGAGATACAAGATGGCTTTCCTGGGCCGGCTACCTGGCGAATGACATGCTTGTCATTGTCTGACCAGGCTAACCAACTGTGTCTGTTTGCCCCACGTTTTCAGGCCCGCCTCGGGTTGGCTTGTATGAAGAAGTCGGTCAGGGTGACGTCGGTGGCCACCACGTCGGACTCCACCCCGGTCACGCGTGCCCCCGAGGGGCCTGCCCACACCCAATCGAGGAGCCGATCGACCCTCTCGTCGGGGCCCTGCGCAAACAGCTCCACTCGCCCGTCGGCGAGGTTGCGCACCCAACCCACCAGGTCGAGGGACCGGGCGGCCTGTCTACAGCTCTGGCGGAAGCCCACTGCCTGGACCCGGCCCGATACCAGCACGTGCACCGCCTTCGTCATCGTGTCGGCTGGCAAGTGGGGCAGAAGTGAGTGGACCTCGAGCGCACGACCACCCGCTCGACCGGGGTTCCGCACTCGAGACACGGCTCGTCTTGGCGCCCGTAGACCCGGAGCCGGGTCAGGTTCTCCCCGGCCCTGCCGTCGGGGAGGAGATAGGCGAGGTCGTCGAGCGTGGTGCCGCCGCTGGCGATGGCAGCCCCAAGGACCGTCCGTACCGCGGTGAGGAGACGTCTCAGGTCCTCGACGGCGAGCTCACCACCCGCGATGAGTGGATGGATGCCGGCGATATGGAGCGCCTCATCGGCGTAGATGTTGCCCAAACCCGAGATCGGCCGTTGATCGAGCAGAAGTGCCTTGATCGGAGCCCTGCGCCCACGCAGACGATCGGCGAGATCCTCCTCGTCAGGAGGGCTCGTCCAGGCGTCGGGACCGAGTCGGGTGAGACCCGACATGGCGATGTCGTCCTCGTCGTAGACGGCGACGAACCCGAATGTCCTCGGATCTATGAACTTGACCACCGACCCGTCGTCGAGACGTGCGACGAAGTGAGTGTGCGGGGAGTCCTCCTCGCGGTCTACCGACCACCGACCTGACATGCCTAGGTGGGCGACCATCGTCTGACCGTCGTCGAGGCGAACTTCGAGGAACTTGCCGCGTCTCCCCACCTCGGTCACCCGCCGGTTGGTGAGCCGCGTGGACACCTCCTCGGGAGAGGAATTGTGCCTGGCGGTGCGGAGATGGGTCACCTCGACACGCTCGAGGACGCGCCCGACCATCACCGACTCGAGGTGACGTCTGGTGATCTCGACTTCGGGTAGCTCGGGCAGCGCGGTCTCCGTTGCTCGTGCAGTTACCGTACCCACGCTCATGGTCATAGTCCCACGGCAGTTCGGCCAGGTGCTCAACGACGCACTCGTCGCTCTCGCCCGCACCTGGAAGACACTGCTGATACCGGCGATCGTGGTCTCTGTCCCGATCAGCATCGCCACCATCGCGGTCTTCAACGCCACCGGGGGCGCCGACTTCATCGACCTCATCTTGAACAGTCCCGAGCAACTCCAGACCCTCCCCGAGGAGGTGTTCCGGGAGCTGGCCCGCCCCTTCTACATCGCAATCGGTGTGACCAGCCTTCTCCAGCTGATCGGCGGCGTGTTCGTGGCGCTGGCGAGTCACCTCGCGATCGCCGCCCACCTCGCCGGGGCACCTTTGACGATCGGAGCAGTGGCTCGCAAGGCGCTCGGCCGCTATGTGGCCGGTCTCGTGGCGACCGTGCTCGTGGTGGTGACGGTGCTGGTCCTGATGGGGCTGGGGACCGTCATCTGGCTGGTGCCGGCGACCGCGGTGGGCACTCCCAACGCCACCAGTGTCTTCGTCGCCCTCATCCTCCTGGCGGTGTTGTTGGGCCCGGGGATTTGGGCGGGTGTGTCCGCCTCGATGACCACCTCGACGGTGGCGATCGAAGAACGGGGTGTGACGAGCTCGATCCGGCGCAGCATGCAGTTGGTGCGAGGCCGGTGGTGGCCGACCGCGGGCTTCCTGTTGCTGGTCGGGCTTCTCGGGGGGGTGGCAGTGCAGCTCATCCAGCTCATCGCCCTCCCTCTCGCCGCGGTAGGTGGCGGAGGCCCCGGGCTCAGTGTCGCCTCTGGGCTCGGTGTGTTCGCTCAAGGCGTGCTGGTGGCGGCGATCGCCGCCATGTACACCCATTGGTACATCGACCTCCGGGCGCGCAAGGAGACGTTGTCTACCGAGAGTCTGGGCTGAGGGCCTGCAGGGCCTGACGGGCCGCGGCCTGTTCCGCCTCCTTCTTGGAGCGACCCTCGCCCGACCCGCACACCGTCCCGTCGACCGTCACCTCGGCGTGAAACCGCCGATCGTGATCGGGGCCACTGCCCTCGACGCGATAGTCCGGTCGATGGCCCCGCCGCGCCGTCAGCTCCTGGAGCCGGGTCTTGTAGTCCTTCACCCCGGGCTGCTTGGCCCTCTCGGCGATTCGCTCCGACCAGTGACGCACGATCATCGAGCGCGCCGGCTCCAGACCGCCGTCCAGGTAGATGGCACCGATGACTGCCTCCACCGCATCGGAGAGGATCGAGTCCTTTTCCTTTCCGCCCGTGGCAGCCTCGCTGACGGCGAGCTCGACATGCTCTCCCAGATGGAGCGACCGGGCGATCTCGGCCAGGGTGCCCCGACTCACGACTGCGGCGCGCACCTTTGCCATCTGCCCTTCGGCAAGCTGGGGGTACTGCTCGTAGAGCAGGTCGGTGACCACGAGTTGGAGCACGGCGTCGCCGAGAAACTCGAGGCGCTCGTTGTCGTTCCGAGCGGGGTTCTCGGCGCTCACGGAGCGATGGGTGAGCGCCAGCCTCAACAGACCCGGTTCGGAGAATGCATATCCGATCTGGTCTTCGACGTTCATGGGCCATCGGGCGGCGGTGCAGCCAGTGCTCGCGCGACCCGTCCCGGGAGGTCCTTGTCGGCGCTCTCGTGCGCCATGACCAGGGCGTTGGCGATGGCCCGGCGACTCGAGCTGCCATGTGCGATCAGCGCCGAGCCTTTGACCCCGAGCAGCTGGGCGCCGCCGTAAGTCTCCCAGTCCATCTTCTCCTTGACCTTGGCCAACGCCGGCATGACTGCCGCCTGGACGTCGTCGGGGAGGGTGGACAGCGCCTCGAGCACGTAGGAGATGATCAGTGACGCCGTGCCCTCGGTGGTCTTGAGGAACACGTTGCCGGTGAATCCGTCGGTGACGATGACATCCACCTTGTCGGTGGCCACGTCCCGCCCTTCGATGTTCCCCACGAACTCGACCGGCAGGGCTTGGATGAGCTCGTAGGCGACCCGCTCCAGATCTCGGCCCTTGCCCTTCTCCTCACCGATGGAGAGAAGACCGACCCGGGCCGGGTCGGCATCGAGGAGGGCGGCAGCCGCCACCGAGCCCATCACGGCGAACTGGGCGAGCTGGGTGGCTTTCACTTCGGGGTTGGCTCCGGAGTCGAGCACCAGCGTGGGAGTTCCCGGCGTGGGGAAGATGGTGGCTATGGCGGGTCGGCCGACGCCAGGGATCCTGCCGATGATGATGGCGGCGGCCGCCATGGCGGCACCGGTGGAGCCGGCCGACACGAAGCCGCCGGCCTCGCCCGAGGCCACCATTCGGGCACACACCGCTATCGAAGACTCCGGTTTCTCCCGGAGGGCGCGGGCCGGGTCGTCTGCCATCCCGATGACGTCGGGTGCGTCGACGATGGGAAGGGGTGTGGAGTGGGCGTCCAGCTCGGCTTCGAGCAGCTGGTGGTTGCCTACCAGGACGACGTCGATACCGCGTGCGGACGCATCGACCGCACCGGCGACGGTCTCGGCTGGGGCGTGATCGCCCCCCATTGCGTCCAGGGCGATGCGGGCCAACGGCTCAGTCGGTGTTCAGGACTTCGCGGCCGGCATAGGTACCGCACTCGCGACAGGCGCGGTGGGGCAGTTTGGGCTTGCCACACTGCTCACAGGCCACGGACCGGGGAGCCCGGACCTTCCAGGCAGCCTTGCGCGAGCGGGTGCGGGAGCGCGACATCTTCTTCTTGGGCACCGCCATGGGGCACTCCTCGATCAGGAAAACAGATCCTTGAGCACGGCGAAAGGAGAGTCGGATTCCTCTCCGTGGCCGTTACACGGGTCTGTATTCAAGTCGGTTCCACAGATTGGGCAAAGTCCCTGGCAGTCCTTCCGGCAGACCGGGGCGGCGGGGAGACCGAGCGCCAACTCGTCGGTCGCCGGCCCGGCGAGGTCGATCTGGCGGTCGACGATCGCATAGCCGTCCTCGTCGGGAACTCTGGAGAAGTGCTGGGTAGCCCCGGCAACGACCTCACCGTCCCACTCGGTGAGACAGCGAACGCAGACGAAGTGGGCCGGAGCCGAAGCGGAGAACTCGGCGATCACGCCGTCGACGGTCCCCCTGACCTCTCCCTCCACCCGCATCGGCCCCTTCACGGTGACATCACCGAGACGCAGCGAGACCGGATGGGTGCCGGAAACCTCCTGGGACGACGCGGGGTCGCCGACCAGGTCGCCCACGTCGACGACGAGTTCTTCGCTCACCTGCGCGATGTTACGAGGGGCCGGGGAGAACCAGACTCGGACGCCGCGCTCAGAGCGGGACGTCGGGTGGCTTGGGCCTCGCCTGGTGGAGCTCGGCGCGCGTGCCCTGGACCCGGGAGGTCAGCTCTACGAGCATGTGCTCGAGCTTCTGCAGCTCTCTCTCGATCTCGTCTTCGGTCTCGAGACGAAGACGGCGGGCGTCCCCTTCGGCCCTGCGGACGAGGATGTTGGCCTCTTCGACCGCCTCGGCGACGATGTTCGACTCCGCCACCAGGTCGTCTGCTTCCTCACGGGCCTTGTCGATGATCTCGCGTGCCTTCTCGTTGGTACGAGAGATGAAGGCCTCCCGCTCACGGACCATCCACCGGGCGGCACGCAGCTCATCGGGCAGGCTGGCGCGAAGGGTCTCGAGCCTCGAGAGAAACACCTCACGGTCGACGAGGGCGTTCGAGGACAACGGCATCATCTTCGCCTCGTGGAGATGGACGATGAGATCGTCGACGATGTCGAGGATGTCTTCCGTCTCGGGTTGGGGGCCCGACGGGTTGTCCCCGTGATCGGTGGTGTCGACGACGACCAAATCGGGCTCGGTCTGTGTGTCCTGGGTCATGACAGCTTCTCCTTGAGTGCTTTCTCCACCGCATCCGGGACCAGTCCGGCCACTGACCCTCCCAAACGTGCGATTTCTTTCACCAGCGACGATGAGATGAACCGGTATTGGGGACGGGTGGCGAAGAAGACGGTCTCCATGCCGGTCATGTGATGGTTCATCTGGGCCATCTGGGTCTCGTACTCGTAGTCGTCGACGGTCCGCAGTCCCTTGACCACGGTGTCGGCGCCGACCTCGCGCACGTGGTCGACGAGGAGCCCGCGGAACGACGTCACCTCGATTTCGTCTCCGAACATCTCTCTCAGCATGCTGGATCTCTCCTCGGGTGTGAACATCGACTTCTTGGAGGGGTTGTCGATGACCGCCACCACGACCCGGTCGAACAGGGCCAAAGCCCTACCGATCACGTCGGCATGACCGTTGGTCGGGGGATCAAAGCTCCCCGGGCACAATGCCGTCTTCTCGGCCGTCGTCATTGCCCTTCTATCTTCTCGTATCTCACGATTCTGGTATCTCCGTAGCGCTTTTCGGCGGCAACCCGCCAGGTTTCGGGCGGCTCGGGCACCCGGTCGCTGTGGCGTCGGGAGATGACCACTTCGGCATTGGGGAGGAGGAGGCGGTCCAGAGCCGCCAGGTCGTCTTCCATCTGCTCCGAAGACTGCTCCCATGGGGGATCCATGAAGACCAGATGGAATCTGTGATTCGCCCTGGTCAGATAGTCCTGGACCGTGGCCTCGATCACCGTGCCCCCGAGACCGACGGTTTCGACGTTCTCCCGGAGCGCCTGGAGCGCCTTGCGGCCGCTCTCCACGAAGACCGCGGTGCTGGCGCCCCGGGACAACGCCTCGAGCCCGAACGAGCCCGATCCCGCATAGAGGTCGCCGACCACCGAGTCGACCACCCAGCTTCCGATCGACGAGAACACCGCCTCCCGCACCCGGTCGGTGACCGGTCGCGTCCCCTTGGTGTCCGGAGACTTGAGTCGTCGTCCCCCGGCCTTGCCGGCGATCACCCGCATCGGTGCCTCAGCTGACGAACAGCCACTCGACCTCGTCGCCGAGCATCGCCGCCACCTCGTCGCGCAGCTCGGTATGGCCCGCCAGTGTCGGATCCCCCTCGACCAGGGCGAATGCGTCTCGTCTGGCCGCGGTGAGCAACTCGAAGTCGGCGAGGATGTCGGCCAGCTTCAGGTCCTTCATCCCCGACTGACGGGTTCCGAACACCGTCCCCTGGCCCCGGATCCTCAGATCCTCTTCGGCGAGCCGGAATCCGTCGTTGGTCGCCACCATGGCGGAGAGACGCTCCTCACCCTCGTCGGTGGTGGGGTCGGCGAGGAGCAGGCATTTCCCGGGGTGCTCGCCCCGGCCGACACGACCGCGCAACTGGTGAAGCTGGCTGAGACCGAAGCGGTGGGCATCCTCGATGACCATGACCGTGGCGTTGGGCACGTCGATACCGACCTCGATGACCGTGGTGGACACCAGGACATCGATCTCACCGGCACGGAAGGCCGCCATCACCTCCTCCTTGTCGGCGGACCTCATCTGCCCGTGGATGAGCCCCACCCTCAGGTCGGGCAGCAGCGAGGCGAGACGCTCGTGCTCCGCGGTGGCCGAAGCCGCCTCCACCTTGGGGCTGTCCTCGACCAGCGGGCACACCACGAATGCCTGACGGCCTCTGGCCACCTCGTCCTCGATCAGCTTCCAGGCGGTCCTCTCCTCGGCCTTGGAGACGAGCGTGGTCTTCACCGGGGTGCGTCCGGGGGGCATCTCGTCGATGATGGAGACGTCGAGGTCCCCGTAGAGCGTCATCGAGAGTGTTCTCGGGATCGGCGTGGCGGTCATGATGAGGAGGTCGGGCTCGGCTGCATCGGCCTTCTCCTTCAGCAGCACTCTCTGCGCCACCCCGAATCGGTGCTGCTCGTCGACCACGGCGACTCCGAGACGGGAGAACGAGACCCCCTCCTGGATGAGGGCGTGGGTGCCGACCACGAGATCTACCTGGCCGGAGGCGATGTCGTCTGCCAGCTGGCGGCGACCGATGTCGGGGTTGTAGTTGGTGATGGCGGTGGAACCGGTGAGCAGCGCGACATGGACGGCGGGCCCGTCGGCGTGCTCCGCGAACAGGCTGTCCATCCCGAGATGGGTCTCACCAAGTGCCGGAGAGAGCCCGGCGTCGGCGAGGAGGCTGCGCACCCCGAGATAGTGCTGTTCGGCGAGAACCTCGGTGGGGGCCATCAGCGCTCCCTGCCATCCTCCCTCGATCCCTCGCAAGAGGGTGGCCACCGCCACAACGGTCTTCCCGGAGCCGACCTCTCCCTGGAGCATGCGATGCGTGGGATGGCTCGCCCTGAGATCACGTTCGATCTCGGCCAGGACCCGCTCCTGGGCCGCGGTGAGCTGGTAGGGGAGGCCGTCGAGGAACCTGTCGGCCAGCTCCCCACTCGGATCGTGCGCAATGCCGATCGAGCTCTCCATCTGGTGGCGCTTCTGCATGGCGAGGGCCAGCTCGAGCCGGAACAGCTCGTCGTAGACCAATCGCTTGCGGGCCGGGGCGACCTCCTCCATCGTCTCCGGGAAGTGGATCGAGGCGAAGGCCCGGTCCCGCTCCATGAGCCCGTTGGCGGCCTTCAACTCGGTGGGGAGGGCGTCGTCGATGGGCCGGGCACGGGTCAGGGCATTGTGTATGGCGCGGCGCAGGTGACCGGGGCTCACCCCGCCGGCGGTCGGGTGCACCGGGACCACACGACCAACCGTGAGACCCTCGAGACCGCCTGACAGGACGTCGACGGCAGGCGTCTTCATCTGGAGCGACCCGCGAAAACTCTCGACGACTCCGGAGAGGGCCACCTCGTCCGCACGGTCCAAGAGGCTCGGCAGATGGCGCTGGTTGAACCAGACCGCCTTGATGCGGGCGGTCTCGTCCTCGACGACGGCCTCGATGATCTGGAGGTTGCGGCGGGGACGCCGCTGCTGCACCGAGACCACGTTTCCGATGATCGTGACCTCGGTCCCGATCGGGACTTTGGCGATGGGCGACTTCAGTGATCGGTCGATGTACCTGCGGGGAACGTGGTGGAGCAGGTCGGCGACGTTGCGGATCCCGGCGTCGGCGAGGCTCCTGGACCGTTTACCGCCGAGACCCTTGACCTGGCCGACATCGATAGTGGCGAGACGGGCGAGAGAAGCCACGAGAGATACGGTAACGCCCGAGTGGGACTTGATCTCTCCACTCGCTAACATTGCCTGCGGTCCACGGGGAACCCTCCCGTACCTCATCGACCACTCCAGGAGTATTCGTCATGTCTTATCGCTGCGAGATCTGCGGCAAGGAGCCGAGCTACGGCAAGTCCG
The DNA here is from genome assembly GCA_964645875.1 of uncultured Acidimicrobiaceae bacterium. Classification (GTDB taxonomy): domain Bacteria; phylum Actinomycetota; class Acidimicrobiia; order Spongiisociales; family ZC4RG35; genus JANQRA01. The sequence goes on along the minus strand of CAZYCX010000020.1, from coordinate 4,264 downwards.
TCAGCTTCTCCCACAAGCGCAACAATCGCCGCTGGCTCCCCAACATCCAGCGAATCAGGATCAAGCATGGAGCCAACACCCGCCGGGCCCGCGTCTGCACCTCATGCATCCGGGCCGGCAAAGTGGTCAAGGCTTGAACCACTAGTCTCTACGCCCATGGACCAGGGAGTCGTCAAGACTTACGACCCGGTTACGGGTGTCGGCATCGTCGTGCGCGACGAAGACCGGTCGGAGGTCTTCCTGCGACCGGGATCCCTCGAAGGCTCGGTCTTCCGTACCTTGCGCCAGGGACAGCGGATCATCTTCGATGCCGTAGACGAGGACGGGCACTGGTATATCAGTTCCATCCGTCTCGGCCAGGACGGTTACTAGCCCGATCCGCCCGCCTGCTCGTCGGCCGCCTCCCCTAGCCTGGCCGGAGTGCCTTCCACCCCAACCGATCGTGAGAGCCTGCGGTCCGCCGAGATCATCGCCACCGTTTGCCTCGCCACCGACCTGGGCATGGGATTCCCGATGGAGCATGGGTGCCAGGCCACGCTGATGGCCGTCCGCTTGTGTGACGTCCTCGGCGTCGACGAGGCAGTCACCAACCAGGTGTACTACGGAAGCATGCTCATGTACACCGGATGCACCAGCGACGCCGCACTGGGGCCACCGATACTGGGCGGGAACAAGATCGAGACCCTGGTTCCCCACCTGTTCGGCAGCTACAAGGAGCGGTTCGGCGCCCTGGTCCGGACACTGCCGTCGGCGGAGGCGAGCCCGATCGTGCGAACCCTCGAAGGCATCTCCCGGTTGCCCAGATTGATCGCCAGCAGCCGAGAGCAACAGGCTGCGCTCTGTGAAGTCGCCGAGATGTTGTCGAGGCGGCTCGGTCTCCCCTCCGACATATACGGGCTGTTCACCTTTCTCACCGAGCGATGGGACGGCAACAGCTTCCTGAGGCGCGCGGAGGGAGACGATGTGCCCCTGGCGGTTCGTATCTTCGTCTTCTCTCGTGATATCGCCTTTCAGCGGCTGATCGGCGGGGACGCTCACGCCGTTCAGGTCGCCCGGGACCGGGCCGGGCACGCCTTCGACCCGGACGTCGCCAATGCCTTCGTCTCACATGCCGAGGAGGTGTTCGACGTCACGGTGGGGGTCGAGTCCAGTTGGGAAGCGATCCTCGAGGCCGAGCCGAAACCCTGGAACATCCTCGAGGGAGAGGAGATCGACGCCGCTCTGGCCGCCATCGGCGACTTCGCCGATCTGATCTCGCCGACGCTCGCCGCTCATTCCGCAGACCTGTCCGACCTGGTGGCCCGGGCGGCCGAGGTCGCCGGACTGGGCCCGGCAGAGATCAGAGACCTGTCCCGCGCCGCCCGGGTCCACGATGTCGGCCGGGTGGCGATCAGCCCCGAAGTCTGGGAGAAGACCACCCCGCTGAGCCGTGACGAATACGAGCAGGTGAGGCTCCATCCCTATCACACCGAGCGCATCTTGAGCCAGTCGCCGTTCTTCCGGCCACTGGGAGACATCGCCCGGGACCATCACGAGCGTCTGGACGGATCGGGATATCATCGGGGTGTCGAGGCTCCGTCCCTGAGACGGCCGGCCCGGCTGCTCGCCGCCGCCGACACTTTCCAGGCCATGATCGAGCCCAGACCGCACCGACCGGCCCTGGATCCGGAGGATGCGGCCAAGGAGCTGGCCCGGCTCGCCGACGACGGTCTACTGGATCACGCGACAGTCGCCGCGGTCGTCGAGGCCGCCGGCCAGCCTGTCCCGGAAATGGAGCGGCCGGCGGGTCTCACGGACAGGGAGGCGGAAGTGATGGGGCTCCTCGCCAGGGGGATGCAGACCAAGCAGATCGCCAAAGCCCTCGGGATCTCACCCAAGACTGCCGACACCCACATCCAGTCGGGCTATCGAAAGATGGGAGTCTCCACGAGAGCCGCGGCCACTCTGTTCGCGATGGAGCACGGATTGGTCCCCTCGGGAGAACTCCCGATACCCGGCTGACCCCACCTCACATACGTTGATGGTCGTGAGCCAACAACGAGGAGGAGCAATGGGGGAACACCAGTTCGACACGATCGTCATCGGAGGCGGCCAGACCGGTCTCACCGTCGGGTACTACCTGGGAAAGACGGGACGCACGTTCCTCATCCTCGACGCCAGTGGCCGGATCGGTGACGCCTGGCGCCGGCGCTGGGACTCGCTGGTCCTCTTCACCCCCTCCGGGTTCATGGGGTTGCCCGGCATGGATTTCCCCTCCGACAGGGCGGATCGCTTCGTCGGCAAGGACGAGGTCGCCGACTTCGTCGAGGAATATGCACACCGGATGAGCCTGCCCGTGCTGTCGGGGGTGAGGGTGGAGCGTGTCTCCAAGGAAGGTGATCTCTTCAGGGTCGAGACGTCCACTGAGACCTTCCGGGCCGGCAACGTCGTCGTGGCGATGGCGAACTACCAGAACCCCAAGGTGCCCGGGTTCGCCGCCGAGTTGGACCCGGGCATCCGCCAGGTCCACTCCCATCACTACAAGAGCCCCTCGTCACTGCAGGACGGTCCTGCTCTCGTGGTGGGCATGGGCAACTCGGGCGCCGAGATCGGGTTGGAGCTGGCCAGGGATCGGACCACCTATGTGTCCGGGAAGCCGTCGGCGGTGATCCCGTTCCGCCTCGAGACCTGGTTCGGCAGGAAGATCGGCGTCCACCTGGTTCGCTTCATGGCGACCCGGGTGCTGACGACCTCGACGCCCATCGGGAGGAAGGCGCGACCCAAGATGCTGAAGAGGGCGGCTCCGGTCGTGCGCGCCAAGCCCAAGGACCTCGTTGCCGTTGGCGCCGAGCGCGTGCCACGGGTGACCGGTGTGCGCGACGGTCTCCCCGAGCTATCCGATGGGCGCACCCTCGACGTCTCCAACATCGTCTGGTGCACCGGGTACCAGCCGGGATTCGACTGGATCGATCTACCGATCTTCGAGGAGAACGGGAAACCCCGACATGAGCGGGGCGTCGTCGCAGAGGTCCCGGGTCTCTACTTCTGCGGGCTCTTCTTCCAGCATGCGTTGTGGTCGGAGACCTTCCCCGGAATGCCCCGGGACGCCAGGTACGTGGTAGATCATCTCGACAGACGCTCCTCCGCGTCTTCGAGGGCGCAGGCCAACACTCGTGCCGGTACCTGAGGAGATGTCAGGCACCAAAGTCCGGGAGTCGGCGAGACAGGACTTCGTCTCGGCTCAGCGACGACTCCTCGACCGCTACGGGGTAGATGCGACCGCGCGGTTCGTGCCCACTCCCATCCTGGGCGGCGACGCACACGTCCTCGTGGCCGGCAGCGGCCCGCCTGTGATCATGGTCATCGGCGGAGGCATGGTCGCCGCCCTGTGGGCTCCTCTCATGGCCCATCTCACCGGTCGCACCCTGTATGCGGTCGAGCTCCCTGGCCACGGTCTCACCGCCCCTGCCCGCTACGAGAAGGAGACGCTGCGATCCACGGCCCTGACTTTCCTCACCCAGTTGATGGACGGTCTCCACGTCGACCGCGCCCCGTTCATCGGGCAATCGATCGGAGGTCTATGGAGCACATGGATGGCTCTCGACGCGCCCGGGCGAGTCTCCGCGATCTCCTACGTCTCCTGCCCTGCGGTCGCTCTCGGCTCATCCGCGCCCCTCCCCCTTCGAGTCAGCACCATCCGGCGGGTCCGTGCGCTCCTGAACAAACTCGATCCCCCCTCCCCGAAGCAGGTCCAGAGGATGGGGAGGATGAATGGTGAGGACCTCAGCAACATGCCCTTCGTGATCGATCTGTTCCTCGCGTACCAGCGAGTCCCGGGGTGTCTCGACACGCTCCTCGACCTGCACCGTGCCGTCGTCAGAGTTCGTGGAGCCCGCCCGGAGGTCGAATTGACCGCCGGGCAACTCTCCGGGCTGCGACAGCCGGTGCAGATGATCTGGGGCGACCGGGATCCCTACGGTTCGCCCGAGATCGGCGAGCAGATGGCATCGGCGATCGGTCACGGGTCGCTCCACGTCTTCCCCGGGGGACATGGAGTCTGGTTCGAGCAGGCAGAGGCGATCGGGCCCGTAATCAATGCCTTCCTCGATGGAATCGACTGACCTCCCGTCGGCGCGCCCATCTGGCCCTTCCACTAGTGTCGCTGCCCCCTAGAGCGATAGGAGGCTCAACTTGGTCCAGGCGTATGTCCTGATCCAGACGGAGGTCGGCAAGGCCGCCGTGGTAGCAGAGGAAGTCCGCAACATCCCCGGCGTGGACAGCGCCG
>CAZYCX010000019.1:7914-35699 GCA_964645875.1 uncultured Acidimicrobiaceae bacterium | reverse complement strand
GACGAGCAATACGTCCCGTGACGAGGCTCAGGTGAGCGCAGGCATCTGAGCCACGCTTACACCAGCGTCCCAGCCCGGAGCGCGACCGCCCTCCGGTGGGGTGATGCGGTCCATGTCATTGCCACTCCTGGCCAGCAGCCACGAGATCACCGAATTGGAGTTCCACATGTCGCCGGTTCCGGTGACATCCCTCCCCCAAATGTGAACCGGAACTGCCGGGGTAAGCCCGACGAGACGTCGGGCCATATCGACCTCGGTGGCGACCGGCTGGGCTCCACCGACGGCTTCGTCAGCGTCGGCCAACTCACCGTCACGCCAGCAACGGACCTCGTAACGAAAGATACGGGTGGACGACAGCCAGCTGACGAAGACCGGGCCCACGACAGCCACGCCGCGGCCGGACCCATTCGTGTCGGGACTGGGCCACATGGTCTCGACTATGTAGCGACCCTCGGGCAGGCGAACTTCAATCGCGGTGTGGTACAGGTCCAGAGGTTGTCGCCGCTCCCGCCGCGACATCAGCGCCTCGTAGACGCGGCCGTTGAAACGGACGAAACCCGAGCCACCTGCGCCGAGGGGGATCCAGAAGAGATAGATGCCAGAAGGCTTCACTTCCATGACACTCTGATCATGAGTGCCGGTCATGGGACGACGCAGGGTCTTTGGTCACATTCTGTCTGCGACCTCGGCTGTCGAAGTCAGAGACCGCTTCCCCGGGCCGACCCGGTCAGCTGCTCGCCATCGAGACGGAACACGGCGCAGACGAACTCCCGGTCGCCCTCGTCCCACGACTCCTGGGTCGGAGTGAAGCTGAACACATCGAGTGACGATTCGAGGTAGGGAGTGCCGACGAAGGAGTCGAAGAGGGAGCCGCTGCATACATCGTACGAGTACTCCCACAAGGCATCCTGGCCGGGAAACGCCCGTGGAAAGGCATCGGCCAGTGATGCCACCGCGAACACCTCGTTGTCGTGCGGCTCGTTGCATGGAACCGCGGCGACGTCGTAAACGACATCTTCGAGATCCTCGGGATCGTTGAAGCAGTCTCCGACCTGAAGGGACATCACTTCGAGATCGCCCGCGGAGACGATCTCGCCCGACTCCCCCCTGTCGGCGTCGCCGAAGGTCGAGAAGAGGTAGCCCCCGCCCAACAGCAGGGCGATCACCACCCACCGCACGAAGCCACCGGAAGCCCAAGAACGGGGTTCGGAATCGTCCTCGATCGGATCTGTCAGCGTCGGCCGGTCTGGATCGGACTGAGGTGCTCGCGACCGATACTCGAGCTCACGCGGCTCGGGGTCGGGAACCGGCGACGAGGGCTCCGTGGGGACTACCGGGTCCTCCCCGGTCTCCGAAGATCCCCGCAGCCGCTCATTGGCCTCGCGAATCAGATCGTCACTGCTCTTGCGCTCGCCATTGTCCATGCCGAGCTAATCGGCATCGCCGATCTGGATCTTGAAATCAGGCGACCACCTCACCTACCAGTGGGTTCTGCGCTCAGGACGCGGGTGACGTCTCGAGCAGAAGAGTGTCGATCTGCCCGAGCGCCGCGGCGATGCCTTCCTCCATTCCCATGGCGATCATCTGCTCCATCGCCTCCAACGAGGGGAACTTCGATTCGATCGTCATCCGAACGAGCGGTCCCGGCGCCTCGGTGAGCTCGACCCTGCTGGTGGTGGTCGGCATCTCGTCGTTGGGCTTGCCGTCGGAATCGGCGAAGCCGTCTTCGAACTCGAGTCGATGGGGAGCCTCGATAGCGCTGATCGTCCACCATCCGTGGTGCTGGTCTCCCTCGGGTCCCGTCATGTAGTACGAAACCTTCCCCCCGGGCACGAATTCATGCTCGACCACAGTCGCCGGGTAGGTCGGCGGGCCCCACCACTGCTCGAGTTGGCGGGGGTCTGCCCAAAACTGCCAGACGCGATCGATCGAAGCATCGAACTCCGAGGTGATCCTGAAGGTGAGGTTCTGGGGGTCTTTGTCGACGTTGGTCACGGGCATGTCTCGTCTCCTTGGTCTGGCGCGGAGAGAATCTCCTCGAGCCGATCGATCCGGCTCCGCCATACGGCCTCGAATTCCTCGAGGAGCCGGTTGGCCTGCCTTATGGTCTCGATTTCCGTCTTCACCAGCTGCTCCCTGCCGCTCCGCGCTTTCGTCACCAGCCCGGCCCGCTCCAGCACGGCAACGTGCTTTTGGACCGCGGCGAAGCTCATCGGGTAGTTGCGCGCCAGGGCAGAGACGGATTGGTCTCCACTCACGGCACGTCTCACGATGTCACGGCGCGTGGCATCGGCCAGCCCGTGAAAGAGCTCATCGGCTTGCCGCTCGTCGACAGTATCTACAACCATATGGTTGTAGATTTACCAGACCCGGAGAAACGATGCAACCCGGTCAGCCACGCATCGCCGTCCCCTCGGGGTCGTAAGGCGACGGTTCGATGACGCGTGCCGGGCGTTCCACACCCACGACGTGAGTCGTCAGCTCCGTGCCGACATCTGCATGCTCCCGGTCGACCAGGGCCATGGCCAGGCTCTTCTCGACGACGTGGCCGTACTCCCCTGATGTCACGTAGCCGACGCGCTCGCCGGCAGACCACACCGGCTCGTACTCCGATCCGTCGGCGTCGACGGAGTCGATCTCGATGGTGACCAGCTTCATGGAGGCGCTGTCCTCTTCGCGCTCCTTGGCCGCCGCCTCGGCCCCGATGAAGTCCTTCGACCAGTCGATCCAGCGGTCCATCCCGATCATCCCCGGCGTGTACTCCTGGCGGAACTCTTTCGACCAGATGCCGAAGCTCTTCTCCATCCGCAGCGAGCCCATGGCGTTGAAGCCGTACTCCACGGCACCGATATCGCGACCGGCTTCGAGGAGCGTCCGGCGCAGCAGGTTGTGCTCGACGGCCCGGCAATGGATCTCATACCCGAGCTCGCCGGTCACCGAGATGCGACCCACCTTTGCCCGGATCAGACCAACGTCCATCTCCTTACAGGCCATGAAGCGAAAAGCTCCGTTGGAGACGTCCTCATGGGCGACACGCTCCATCAGCTCTCGTGACATCGGCCCGCTGAGACCGAACCCGACCATCGCGTCGGACAGGTCACGCACCGTGACCCCATCATCCAGATGCGTGTCGAACCAGCGCATGTGCCAGGCGCGCAGATAGTACGAGCCCATGATCCACCAGGTTCCATCGCCCCAGTTGAGCAAGGTGAGGTCCCCCTTCAGTCGGCCGTCGTGGCCCAGCATCGGCGAGAGCTTGATGCGCCCTGGACCGGGCAGCCTGACCGACATCATCCGGTCCAACCACCTCTCGGCGTTGGGCCCGGTCACCTCGTACCGTGAGAAACCGGTGATGTCGATGATCCCCACACCGGAGCGGACCTGGCGGCACTCCTCTCCCACGATGTCGAAGGCGTTGGAGCGCTTGAGGGTGGGGGTCTCCTCGAATCCCTCCGCGGCGAAGTAGATGGGCACCTCCAGCCCGTACATCTCCCCCCAGTAGGCACCGTCGGCGGTCATGGCCTCGTACGCGGGTGGAGTCCGCAACGGACGTGCCTCCCAGAGCTGTTCGTTGGGATAGGTCATCACGAAGCGGCGGGAGTAGAACTGCCCGGTCTTCTCCTTGATGTACTCCCGGTTGGAGGCATAGTCGCCGAAGCGAGCGACGTCCATGGCGAAGGGGTCTTCTTCCGGCTCCCCTTCGATCATCCACTCGGCGAGAGACTTGCCGACACCACCGCCCTGGAGGAAGCCGGCCATGACCGCACACGCCGACCAGTAGTTTTTGAGACCCGGCACCGGGCCCACCAGGGGGTTGCCGTCTGGCGAGAAGGTGAAGGCGCCGTTGACCCACCGCTCGATACCCGTGCGCTCCAGAACCGGGTATCGGGTCATGGCCATGGCGATCTCGTTCTCGATCCGGTCGGGGTCGGGTGTGAGCAGCTCGACGCCGTAGCCCCACGGCGCTCCGTCCATGTTCCAGTGTTTGTGATCGATCTCGTAGATGCCGACCAGGAGACCGTTGCGCTCCTGACGCATATAGGTGAAGCCCTCGAGATCGATCATCATCGGGATCTCGAAGTCGAGCGTCTCCAGCTCGGGGATCTCTTCGGTGATCAGAAAGTGGTGTGCCAAAGGTGACACCGGGGCCTCCCATCCGACCATACGAGCCACCTGTTTCGCCCACAGCCCTGCGGCGTTGACCACGTGCTCGGCGTGGATGGTCCCCTGCTCGGTGACCACGTCCCAGGTTCCGTCAGCTCGGGGGTTCAGCTCGATCACCCGGTTGTGCTCCACGACGTCGGCGCCACGCCGGCGAGCCGCCTTGGCGTAGGCATGGACCACGGCCGAGGGGTCGATGTGGCCCTCGCGCTCGGCCCAAAGGCCCCCGAGGACCCCGGTGGTGTCGACGATCGGGCACTGCTCCTTTATCTCCTCGGGGGTCATCAGCCAGCAGTCGTCGATGCCCATGGTCTGATAGATCCGGTAGGTGGCCTGGAGCCACTCCCACCGCTCCGGGGCCGATGCGACCGAGATCCCACCGGTCATGTGGAGGCTTATGTCGTGGCCCGACTCCTCGGACACCTCGGAGAGGAGGTCGATGGTGTAGGTCTGGAGAGCCGACATGTTGGGGTCGGCGTTGAGGGCGTGGATCCCACCGGCGGCGTGCCAGCTGGAGCCGGCGGTCAGAACCGACCTCTCCAGGATTGCGATGTCGGTCCAACCCATCTTGGCCAGGTGGTAGGCGACACTGGCACCCACGACACCCCCTCCGATGATCACGACCCGGTATTGGGTTTTCAAAGACTCCTCCTGCGACGGTGGACCGCGAACCTAACCAAACCCGACAGGGACCGGTCGATCATTCCCACTTGTGCCGTTATGTGGCACTTGTACCATCACCCGGCACGACGTGGACCGGCAGTAGAGCAGGTGAGGAGAACCCATTGAGCCCCGGGCAACCATTCCCCAGCGATCTCGAGATCGCCTACGCCGCCAAGCTGAAGCCGATCATGGAGGTCGCCACCGAGCTCGGGTTGGAGGAGACGGAAGTCATCCCCTATGGGACTACCAAGGCGAAGGTCCATCTCGACGCCCTCAAGCGCATCGGGGGCAACCCCACAGGCAAGTATGTCGACGTCACCGCCATCACCCCCACCCCTCTCGGAGAGGGCAAGACCACCACCACCGTCGGACTGGTCCAAGGCCTGGGAGCACTCGGTCACAAGTCGATCGCCTGCATCCGGCAACCAAGCCTGGGACCGACCTTCGGGATCAAGGGCGGCGCCGCCGGCGGCGGATACAGCCAGGTCGTCCCGATGGACGAGTTCAACCTCCATCTCACCGGGGATATGCACGCCATCACCGCCGCTCACAACCTGGTAGCGGCGGCCATCGACGCCCGCTGGTACCACGAGGGGCGTCTCGCCACGAGCCGGCTCAAGGAGCTCGGGCTCAAGCGGCTCAACATCGACCCAAACAAGATCAGCTGGCGTCGGGTGGTCGACGTCAACGACCGGGCGCTCCGCAACGTGGTGATCGGCCTGGGAGGCGCCGCCGACGGCAGGCCACGCGAGACGGGATACGACATCACCGTGGCCAGCGAGCTGATGGCCATCCTGGCGCTGGCCGACGGCGACAACTATGCCTCGGCGCTGCGCAACTTCCGGGATCGCTGCGGCCGGGTCGTCATCGGGTCGGCCAAGGACGGCGAGCCGATCACGCTCGAAGACCTCGGTGTCGCCGGAGCGGTGGCCGTCCTGATGAAGGACACCCTTCACCCGACGATCATGCAGACGCTCGAGGGCCAGGCCGCCTTCGTCCACGCGGGGCCATTCGCCAACATCGCCCACGGCAACTCGTCGATCCTCGCCGACCGGGTCGCGCTCCATCTCGGTGACTATGTGGTCACCGAGTCGGGATTCGGCGCCGACATGGGAATGGAGAAGTTCTTCGACATCAAGTGCCGGGTGTCGGGGCTGAAACCCGACTGCGTGGTCATGGTGGCCACGGTACGCGCCCTCAAGACCCATGGTGGGGGGCCCAAGGTGATCGCCGGCCGTCCCCTCGATTCGGCCTACACCGAGGAGAACCTGCCTCTGCTCCGTGCCGGCATGCCCAACCTCGAGGCCCACATCGCCACCGCCCGCTCCTTCGGCGTGCCGGTGGTCGTCGCCATCAACAAGTTCCCCACCGACAGCCAGCGTGAGCACGACCTGATCAAGGAGATGGCACTCGCCGCCGGCGCGGTCGACGCGGTGACCACCGACCACCATGCCAATGGCGGCGAGGGCGCCCGCGACCTGGCCGCCGCCGTCACCAACGCATGCGAGGAGCCCTCTAGCTTCGACTACCTGTACCCGTTGGAGCGCCCGATCAAGGAGAAGATCGAGACCATCGCCACCCAGGTCTACGGTGCCGCCGCCGTCGACTACTCCCCCCTGGCGGAATCGCAGATCGCCGACTTCGAGAGATCCGGTTTCGGCTACCTCCCCATCTGCATGGCCAAGACCCACCTGTCGATCAGCCATGACCCTGCGTTGAAGGGCGCACCGAAGGGCTTCACCGTCCCGGTGCGCGAGGTACGGGCTTCGGTCGGCGCCGGATTCATCTACCCACTGCTCGGGGAGATGCGGACCATGCCCGGTCTGGGCGCCAACCCCGCCTACATGCAGGTCGACGTCGACGACGACGGCAACGTGGTGGGGCTGTTTTGATGGCCGTCTCGATGGCCGGCCGACTTTGCCCGACGCCCCCCGGACCCTCCAGCCGACGCGGGGCAGGGGATCCACCCTCACCCACAGCGGCATGCCTGATCCCTTCGGGCAAACAGACGCCGGTCGGCCGGCAGCTACCGCCCCGCTACATGGCCGGCCGACTTTGCCCGATGCCACCCGGGACCGCTGAGGTGACCCGAGGTTGACTCGCAAAGGGAGGGAAGCCCCTCGTCTCACCGTCATCTACTGGCGCGACATCCCCGCCCAGGTGAAGGCGCGCGCCGGGAGGGACCGGGTCAGCGCTGCGCTCCCCGACCGTTTCATGGTTGCGGTCGACGGCGCCGCCACCGTCGCCGGCAAGACCAGGGCCGACGACTACATCGCCGAGTGGCGTGATGAGACCAGACCCTGTGGTGACGACCTGCAGGCCGAAGCCGACCGGGAGGCGGCACGGATCGAAGGCGCCTACCCGCAGGACTTGATCAGGACGTACGTGCGCAACGGTGGGTGGGCACCCCGGCCGCAGTGACGGATCGGAGACGAAGAATCGAATTAGATCTAAGGAACCGTCATCGGCGTGACGACGTTGTGGGAACGATGCGGTTGCGGCTCCGAACACTGACGGCAGTTCTCTGCGTCCTCGCCGTCGGTGTGTTGGCCGAACCCGCCGAGGCGAAGAGCGGATCATTCGTCGACGACGACAACAGCCGATATGAGCCGTACATCGAGACGGCGCGAGCGGAGGGCCTGATCGTCGGCTGCAACCCTCCGACCAACGACCGGATCTGCCCGCACGAAGAGATGACCAGGGCCCAGATGGCGGTTCTCCTCGCCAGAGCAATCGCCGCCCCAGCCCCACAGGCAGACCATTTCAGCGACGATGACGGCCACCCCGCCGAGGGCGCGATCAACGCTCTCGTGGAGGCCGGGGTGGGAACCAGCTGCGGCGAGGATCGGTTCTGTCCCGACCGACCGATCACCCGGGGCGAGATGGCCGCCCTGATCGCGCGAACGTTTCGCTTGGAGACCGCCGTCGATCCACAACGCTATGCGGATCTGGACGGCTCCCTCTACCGGGAGCCTCTGGCCAAGCTGGCGGCGAGCGGAGGCATCAGAGCGTGCGACCCTCCCGTCAATCGGAACCTGTGCCCACTGGCCACGGTGAGCCGGGAGGAAGGCATCCACGCGGTGGTGAGGACGATGGGCCTCGCGCCGACGGGCTCCAGCTCGGCCGACCCGAGGCTGGAACCGCTGGGTTTCGGCGATGGGTTCCACCATCTCTCCCTCTGGGACGGGCGGACACCAAGCGGGCGCAACAACGTCGCCATCACCAAGCATGGATACGAAGGCTCCGGCCTTCGGGTAGCCATCCCAAAGGGCTCTCACTTCGGGTCCGACTTCCACCTGCACATGACGGAGGCGTCAGATGAGATACCGGAGCGCCTCTACTTCCGGTACTACCTCAAGCTGGATGCGGACTGGAGGACGACGACAGCAGGCAAACTCCCGGGATTCTCTGGTGTCTACGGCAGAACCGGCAAGGGAGGATTCAGGAGTCAACCATCACAACCGGGGTGGTCGGCCCGACTCATGTTCCACCCCAACAACGGCGGCGACTCGAGAGTCAGCCTCGGCTACTACGTGTACCACCTGGGCCAGGAGAGACGGTATGGCGATGGTCTCCGCTGGAACGAGGCCGGGAAGCTGAATCCTGGTGAGTGGTACTGCCTCGAGGGCGAGGTCGAATTGAACAAACCCGGCGTCGCCGATGGGGCCCTCCGCGCCTGGGTCGACGAGACCCCGGCACTCGACATCTCCGGGCTCGAGTTTCGGAGACCGAGCGAGCCGCAGATCAAGATCGAATCGTTTTGGTTCAACGTCTACCACGGCGGAAAGCAAGTAGCGACCAGCGACCTCGGGCTCACCATCGATGAGGTGGCCGTAGACACCGAACGCATCGGATGTGGCGCTGGTCGAGGAGTCAGGCAATCAATGGACGGAGACTTCACCGGGGACGGTTACAGAGACCAGATGCGTTGGGACGAGTGCGCCGGCGGTAGCTGCTTCTCCCTGGAGCGAAGCACCTGGCGGGGATCGAGAACGAGCCACCACGACGGAGACGGTGCGTGGTTCAACCTCCACAGCCATCGGCTCGGATTCGCCACGGGTGACGTCGACGGTGACGGGAAGGTCGATCTCGTCTATCACGGTCGCTGTGACACCTCGGTCGACTGTTGGCGGGTACACACGGCTCGCGGAGGCGTCACCGAAGGAGAGAACTGGGGTGATGGCGCCCGTTTCTCGGCAGCGACCAACTCCTTGGTCCTCGGAGACTGGAACGGAGACGGCCAGGACGATCTGGCCTATCGCGGACTGTGCGGCAACGACGGTCGCCAGTGCTGGCGCGTTCATCTCAGCTCGGGTCAGAGCTTCGGTGATCCGGCGGATTGGGGGCCACCTCCGCTCCACGCCGATTTGCGACCGATGGCCGTCGACCTCGACCAGGACGGATACGACGACCTCGTCTACCAGGCTCCGTGCGACGAGTCGCTGTGCTGGTTTGTGCAGCTCTCTTCGGGTGAGTCCTTCGCCGATCCGACCGCGCTCGGCCCGGTTCTCGAGGTTGCCGACACCATCGAATGGATCGACTTCGACGGTGATGGCATGACCGACTTCGTCTCGTGGGTCAACACCGACCGCGCATCCTGGGTCGAGGTGAGGTTCTTGCGAGACGGGCGGCTGGGTCAGCCCGTACAGCTCACCGAGTTCGACCACGAGATCCTCGATGTGGTGATGCGTCGCAGATCCGAGACCGCGCCCATCCAGGCTATCGCCTCCCTGGCATGTGAGGAGAAGAAAGTCTGCGTGAGGACTCTGATCGCCTCATCGACCGTGGAACTGGTGGACTCCGAGCAGTTCAGAGACCTGATCTGGAGTCGACCCGGCTCCCCTCAGATCACCTGATCTCCAGAAACCCGGCGTCTTCGCAAGCCTGCAGCATGGCCCGGATGTCGTCGTAGTCGTCTGGCCCAACCGGGGCGAAGTGATCTACGAAGCCATAGTCGAGGGTCTGGCGCAATCCGTCGCGCCGGTGTATGCCGACGAGCACGTCGAGGACCTCATGGCGGAAGCTCTCGTCGAATCTCTTGGAGACCGCGATCGGCTGGATGGTCGACGGTCCCAATGAGTCGATGACCCGGAGGCCCTCGGCGAGCTCCGGGTGGTCTCTCATCTCGATGGCCAGGACCTGGCTGTCGATCGCTGCCGCGTCGACCTCTCCATCACGGACCATCCTGATCGCCACCTCGTGGAACCCCGCCTCCACGACCTCGCTGAAGAACCCGTGGGTCTCGCCGAGGGAGACCAGGTGGTAGCGGGTGATGCCGTAGCCGGATTGGGACAAGGGCTCGTTGTATGCCCAGCTCCGGCCGCGCAACTCGGAAAAGCTCTGAATCCCGCTCTCAGCACGGACGACGACATCGGAGAAGTAGATCGGTCGACCCGAGTATCGGTCGCCCTGCAACACCGGTGCTGCGATGGGGACCGCCGGTGACACCCCCTCTCTCTCGAAGTGGACATAGGGCAGGCTGCAGACGAAGCAGATGTCGTTGACGTCGTTGCGACAGTTCTCGTAATCGGTCTCCACGATCAGCTCGGTGCTCAACCCGAGACGGGCGCCGACCTCGTTCGCTATCGACTGATACACGGGCATCATGTCCGGCGCCAGAAAGGTGCCGAATCGAAGGTCGGCCATGATAGGACCGTAGCCCGATCCATCCGCGGGACACATGGGGAGAACTCCCTATTCCATGTCTCCCACTCGGTCGTAGGTTCAATCGGGCATGAGAATCGAAGAGAGCATCGTCATCAACCGCCCCCACGAGGAAGTCTTCGCCTTCTTCGACCAGAGGACCAACGATAGCCGCTGGATGGCATCGGTGGTCGAGTCGGAGTGGCTGGAGCCCGGAGAATCGACCCGGTTGGGGCGCAAGGGCCGGATGGTGATGGACGCAATGGGTCGGCGGGAGTTCGAGGACGTGGTCATCGAGTATGAGCCCGGCCGGCAAGTAGGTCATCGATCGGTGTCGGAGAACATGGTCGTGTACTCGGCGTGTCACGCCGACCCGGTGCCTGGAGGTACCCGCGCCACGGTGGTGACCGAGCCGGAGAGACTGCCCGGCGGGCCCCTGGGTCGTCTCATCTCGCCGTTCGTTGCCCGGAGCATTCGACGGAACGTCCAGGGCGATCTGGTCAGACTGAAGCAGCTGCTGGAGACCCGATGACGGCGGCGGTCGAGGCTCGTCGAAAGGCGATGTCATTGGCAGGGTTGGCCGGGATCTCCGCCCCGACAGTCTTCACGGCATCGGCCCTCGCGCACAGTCTCAGCAGGGCTGACCACTCCCTGATCACCGATCCAGCCAGCGCTCTCGCGGCCGGAGCCGGAGGATGGATCCAGAACGTCACCTTCATCGCAACCGGGTTCCTCGTCCTTGCCTTCTATTGGGGACTGCGAACCGTCTTGCCTCGCCGGCGCGGTGTCGACCTCCTCACCATCCTGTGGTTGATGGCCGGAGCCGGGCTCGTCGGTGCGGGGATCTTCCCGGCTACCGACCCGGCCGGGACCTTTACGGAGGATCGCGCTGCACACGTGGTCATGGGATTCGCCGTGTTCGCCGGCGCTGCGGCGGGAACCCTTGCTCTGGCCGCGCGTCTGAAGAGAGATGCTCAGTGGAGCGACCTCACCGGCTATGTCGGGGGCGCGGGGGTCACGCTCGTCTTGTTGTTTGTCGCAGCCGGCGTCCTGGTGCGGCCGGCAGGAGCCCCGCTCCACGAGTACCTGGGCCTGTTCCAATGGATCTTCCTCGGGGTCTGGTTCCCCAACCTGATCATCCTGGGACGGAGACTCGTCAGGCAGGGTCGAGGTCGCTAACGGTAGTTTCGCCATGTGACCGAATATCGCCCTCCACAGGACCAGATCCGCGCCGCCGAGGTCATCGGCTCTCTCTGCCTCGCCACCGACCTGGGGATGGGCTTTCCCTTCGAACACGGGCTTTACGCCACTCGGACGACCATGCGTCTCTGCGAGGCCCTTGGGGTGGACTCCGATACGAGCAGCCAGACCTACTACGCCGCCCTACTCCTCCACGTCGGTTGCACCGTCGACGCCGAGGTCAGCGTCAGAATCTTCAAAGGGAGCATGACCGAGTCCGGGGTTCCTCGCATGTTTGGGAGCCCGCTGCAAGCCACGATCGGCGCACTCTCCTCGCTACCCGCCCCGGATGCCCCATTTCCGACACGGCTCACCCAGATCGTGACCGGTCTTCCCAAGGCCGCTTCATTCCGCAAGTCTCACTTCACCGCTCTGTGTGAGGTGGCGGAGATGATCTCCGCCCGGCTCGGGCTCCCAGAGTCGATCCAGGGTCTCTTCGCCTTCCTCACCGAGCGCTGGGACGGGTTGAGTCATCTGCGCAGAGCCAAGGGCGAGGAGGTCCCTCTGGCGATGAGAATCGCCCAACTCGGCCGCGACGCCACGTATCAGCGTCTCATCGGAGACGACGACCACGTCTTCGACACCATCCGGGATCGGGCCGGCCATGCCTTCGACCCCTCGCTGGCGGAAGTCTTCTTGGACAGCGCCGCCGACATCCTGGGCGACACAGACGAACCCGAGTCGGTGTGGGAGGAGGTGATGGCGGCCGAGCCGCGACCGTGGCTCACGTTGGAAGGAGAGTCGATCGACAGTGCTCTTGCCGCGATGGGTGCCTTCGCCGACCTCGCGTCACCGTACCTGTCGGGTCACTCGGCAGGCGTCGGCAGCATCGCCCATGACGCCGCCGTCCTCGTCGGGTTCGACCAGGACGAGGCAGTGAGGATCAGACGCGCCGGCTACCTCCTGGACGTGGGGAAAGTGTCGGTGCATCCCCGCATCTGGGCGAATCCGGGCAGGCTCAGCGCGGGTGAATGGGAAGAGGTCAGGCTTCATCCCTATCAAACCGAGCGGATCCTCGCCCGCTCCCCGCTGCTGGCGTCACTGGGTGACATCGCCGGCACTCATCACGAGAGACTCGACGGCTCCGGCTACCACCGGGGAACTGTCGCTGCCCATCTGACCAGGGCTTGCCGTCTGCTCGCAGCTGCCGATGCCTTCAGATCGAAGATCGAGCCACGGGCCTACCGGGTGGCCCTCTCACCCGACGAGGCGGCCGCGGTGATCGTCGACAGAGCAGGTGACGGGAGGCTGGATGCCGAGATGGTCGCTGCCGTGGTCGAGGCGGCCGGAATGGACCCTCCTCAGATCGAACGGCCGGCCGGGCTCACCGAGCGGGAGGCGGAGGTGATCGGCCACCTGGCCAGAGGGATGCAGACCAAGCAGGTGGCTCGTGCCCTCGGCATCTCGACCAAGACCGCCGATCATCACATCCAGAGTGCATATCGCAAGATCGGTGTGTCGACCCGGGCCGCGGCGGCCCTGTTCGCAGCCGAGCACGGGTTGGTCCAGCCTGGAGACAGCGCGACATCCGGTTCGTAGCCTCGACCTACCTCGACGTCCCGATCATCACCGCCAGGACACCGACCACGAACATCACGCTTCCGACGATCACCCAGGGGTCACCGGAGGAGATGCCCGAGATCAGAAAGGCCACCCCGCTCAGGAGGAAGATGATCCAGCCCGAGAGCTCGAGTCGACTCACTTAACCGGCCCGACGGCTCTTCAGCTCCTCCACGATGGCCGGCACCACGTCGCCGAGGTCGCCGACCACGGCGTAATCCGCCTTGGTCACCATCGGCGCCTCGGCATCGGTGTTGATGGCGATGATCGTCTTGGAGGCCATCATGCCCACCCAATGCTGAATCGCCCCGCTGATCCCACAGGCGATGTAGACGTCGGGAGCGACCACGGTCCCGGTCTGGCCCACCTGGTCGGAGTGGGGGCGCCAACCGTTGTTGGTCACCACCCGGGAGCAACCGACCACTCCGCCGAGGAGACCGGCTAGCTCCTCGAGTGGGGCGAAGCCGTCGGGGCTGCCCACCCCCCGGCCTCCGCTGACCACCACCGGCGCCGTGGCGAGTGTGATGCCCTCGCTGGTGACCACACGATCCACGACCTGAGTCACGAGATCGTCATCGGAGAGATCCGGTGAGAAGGCAACGGTCTCGACCGTCGCTCCCGTCTCCGCAGGAACCGTTTCGACGACGTGCTCGGTGACCGTCAACAGCTTGATAGGGGCATCGAGAGATGTCTCCTCGAGAAGGCTCCCGCCCCAACGGGTGCGGACGATGGTCCACGAGTCCCCGGTGGTGACCTCGCGGGCATTGGCCACCATGGGAAGACCGGTGAGCGCTCCTACATGGGACATGACCTCGTTGCCGCGATCGGACCCCACGGCCACCACCGCGGTGGGCGAGATCGAATCGATCAGCTGGGCGAGGGCCGAGCCCCAGGCGGCGGGGGTGTAATCGTCGAGACCGTCGTGTCCGATCTGGTGGATTGTGGAGACTCCGAAGTCTCCGAGACGGTCATCCACCTCGAAGTCGCCGATCCATGCGGCATGGAGTGGCACTCCGAGATCGGCTGACAGCGACCGGGCGAAGGTCAACGCCTGGAACGCCGTCTCCTCGATGATGCCCCGGTCGTGGGTGACGAGGGTGAGGATCATGACTTCACCACCTGGAGCGCCTCGAGGAGGTCGACCACCGCGGTGGCGTTGTCGAGGATCGTGGTCGCCGACACATCCTGGTGCGGGGTGACGAGACGGACCATCCTCTGGCCGCTCTCGACCCGTTCCGCTTCGATCGGCTGCACCTCCACCTTCTTGGCGTTGAGACGTCCCTTCAGCGTGGGGTATCGGGGCAGGTTGATGCCCTCCTTCACCCCGATAACAGCCGGGAGCGGGAGGGAGTAGATCTCCGAGCCGACGGCGGTCTCCCGGCGCAGCCGCACTGCGTCGCCCTCGACGTCGATTCCCTTGATTCCGCTCACCACCGGCCTGCCCAGGGCGCGGGCCACCCTGATGCCCACCTGGTAGCCCCCGGAATCGGCGGACTCGTTGCCGAACAGGATGAGATCGAACCGGCCCTGCGACTCGAGGCTCTCGACCGCGGAGGTGATTGCGGAAGCGGTCGAGATCGGGTCCCAGTCGGAACCGTCGGTGGGGATCAGCACCGCTTCATGGGCTCCCACCGCGAGGGCCGAGCGCAGTTGCTCCTCTGCCTCCGGGGGACCGAGCGTCAACACCGTGACCTGACCGTCCTGCGTCTCGGCGATCTGGACCGCCTCTTCCACCGCACACTCCTCGTGCGGGCTGATCGCAAAGGACAGCAGCCTGGTGTCGATCGCCTGCTCGTCCTCGGTGAGCACAATCCGGGCTCCGGGGGCGGGGACCCGTTTTATACACACCAGGATCCTCATCAGACGCTCCCTGACTCTTCTGTGTCGACTCGACACAGCAACGGTGGAGACACGGGGTTCATCGCTTCATCCGATCGTTGTCCGGGTCGAAGAGAGGGGTGCTCCCGACCACGGCCACCTTCACCGGGTACATCTCGTTCATGTACATCACCCGCAGTTCGTTCCCCTCGACCGCATGCTCGGGAGGGAGATAGGTCATGAGGAGATACTTGCCCACCGAGGGGCCGGCCCCGGCGCTGGTCACCCGGGAGACACGACCCTTGGAATCGACGATCCGCTCCCCTTCCACGGTGAGTATCGGCTCGTTGCCGCCACTGGGATATCGGGCGATGCCGTCGGCAGAGGTGTGGTCTTCCACGGTGAGAGTGCAGAGGATGGCGGAAGGTCCTGCCTCGCGTGCCCGGAGATAGGCCTCCTTGCCGATGAAGTCGACGCTTTTCACCTTCGGGCGGTCCAGTCCGGCCTCGACCGGGTCGTACTCGGACTCCAATTCGGCCCCCATCAGCCGGTATCCCTTCTCGAGACGGCCGGTGGTGCCGTAGACCCCGGCGCCCACCGCCACCACGCCCAGGTCCGAGCCCGCCTCCCAGAGCCGGTTCCAGAGGGCGAGGCCGTGCTGCATCGTCGTGTACACCTCGTACCCGAACTCACCGACGTAGGAGATGCGGAAGAGACGGGACGGGATCGACCCGATGTCCACCGCCTTGGTGTGCCCGTAGGGCAGAGCCTGGTCAGAGAGATCGTCATCGGTGACCTTGGCGATGAGATCGCGCGCCTTGGGACCCCAGACACCCACGGTGCAGATGGCAGACGTCTTGTCCTCGAGGTGCACCGAACCGTCGCCGGGCAGGTGCTTGGTGAACCAGTGTTTGTCGCGCGGGCCGTCGAACCCTCCGCTGATGATCCGATAGTGGTCGTCGGCAAGCCGCATCACGGTCAAGTCGGCCTTGAAGCCGCCCTCTGGCGTGAGCAGCGGCGTGTACACCGCCCGACCCACCGGGACGTCGCACTTGTTGACGGTCATCTTCTCGATGTAGTCGACGACACCTGAGCCGGTGACGTCGAAGATGGCGAAGGCGGTGACGTCGATCATCCCCACCCCCTCGCGCATGGCGAGGTGCTCGGCGTTCTGGATCGGCGACCACCAGCGAGCGTCCCACTCGTGGGGACGGTCTTCGATCCCGTACTTCTCGACGAGATCGGCATTCGACTCGTACCAATGGGGCCTCTCCCAGCCTCCGGCCTCGAAGTAGACCGCACCCAGGGCGGAGGTGGCCGGGTGGAAGGGGCTGGTCCTCAGGTTGCGCTCCGACTCCCATTGCTCCCGGGGGTGGACGATCCCATAGGTCTTGTTGAAGTGCTCGGCGCACCGGGCGAGGACGTGGGCCGCGGTTCGCTGATAGTCGTAGAAGCGGGCCACATCGGAAGCGTGGGGGTCGATCTCGGGGTAACCCTGGGTCATCCACTCGGCGAGCGCCCTGCCGGTGCCCGGGCCCTCTTTGATCCAGATAGCGGCACAGCTCCACAGGTTGCGCACCTCGGTCTCCCCGACCAGGGGCATCGCGTCGGGGGTGAGGGAGAGCAGCCCGTTGATGCCGTAACGCATCTCCGCCTCCGCCAGCATCGGCATCAGCTCGATGGCCTGCTCGAGCTGTGGGTCGAAATCGTCCTGGGTCAACGGCAGCTCGGTGGGCGACAGTCTGGCCTCGTCGATCGAGGGAATGGTGTCGGGGTGATGGAATATGGGTCGATGAGCGTAGGAGCCGACCTCCATCGACCCCGCGGTCTGCCGCTCGTAGCAGAAGGTGTCCATGTCCCGGACGATGGGATATCCGATCTCGTTGCCGGTCGCCTGGAGGACTTCTAGTGGGCCGACGTCGATCATCTGGTGGACCGCCGGTGTCAGCGGGATCGTCGCTCCCGCCATCCGGGCGATACGGGGGCTCCACACACCGCAGGCCACTACCACGTAGTCGGCCTCGATCCGCCCCCGATCGGTCACCACCGCCTTCACCCGGCCGCTCTCGGTCTCGATGTCCTGCACCTCGGTGTTCGGCGACATCGTGAGAGCGTCTTTGGACATGGCGCTCTCCCGCATCAGGGTTCCCGCCTGGAGTGAGTCGACCACGGAGACCGCTGGTGTGTAGAAGCCACCGAGGATGACCTCCTCGTCGATGAAGGGGACCATCTCCCTGATCTCGGCAGGCGAGACCAGATGCGACTCGATGCCCCACGACCTGGCGGAGGTCATGCGGCGCCGCAACTCCTCCATCCGCTCCTCGGTGCGGGCCACCTCGATTCCGCCGCTGGTGGTGTTCACCCCCATCTCCTCGAACTGGCGCTGGCTGTCGATGGTGAGATGGGCCATCTCCTTGTTGTGATCCACCGGGAAGATGAAGTTGGATGCGTGCCCGGTCGACCCGCCGGGGTTGGGGAGAGGCCCCTTGTCGATCTGGACGATGTCCCTCCATCCCAGCTCGGAGAGATGATGGACCACCGAATTGCCGACGATGCCTGCTCCAATGACGACGACGTTGGCCGAGGTTGGTAGATCGCTCATAGGTCCTCTCTCCGTCTGGTCTGCGTCATACCGTCCAGTGGACCGCTATCGGTGCACGAAAGCTGCTTTTCAGGCAGCGAATTCCCCGATAGTATTGCGGGCCTGAATCCCACTGTACAGTACTCGTACCACAGAGTGGTACGGCAGTAGGAGTTGAGAGATGAGCGAAGAAGAGCTGGATCTGTCCGCCCTGTCCGACGAGGAGCTCGTCGCGCAGATGCACGACGACCTCTATGACGGGCTCGCGGACGAGATCGACGAAGGCACCCGCATTCTCCTCGACCGAGGGTGGAGCCCACAGAACGTGCTCAACGAGGCCCTTGTGGAGGCCATGCGCATCGTCGGCATCGACTTCAGGGACGGCATCCTCTTCGTGCCGGAGGTCCTGCTCGCCGCCAAGGCCATGAAAGCAGGGATGGCGGTGCTTCGCCCCCTCCTCGTCGAGACCGGGGCAGAGACCGTCGGAACCGTGGTCATCGGGACCGTCAAAGGTGACATCCACGACATCGGCAAGAACCTGGTGGCGATGATGCTCGAGGGCGCCGGATTCGAAGTTTTCGACCTCGGCATCAACACGGACGCCGACGAGTTCATCCAGGCCCTCGACGAGCACAAGCCGGACATCCTCGGGATGTCCGCCCTGTTGACCACCACGATGCCCTACATGAAAGTGGTCATCGACACCATGGTCGAGAAGGGGATACGCGACAACTACATCGTCCTGGTCGGTGGCGCACCGCTCAACGAGGATTTCGGCGCCGCCGTGGGCGCCGACGCCTACTGCAGGGACGCCGCCGTCGCCGCCGACACGGCCAAGCAATTGGTCAGGGAGCGGCGTGGCGCGGCCTGAGGCCACGTCCGGGGCACCGCAGCCCACCTTGGGGGCGCCATCTGTCCTCGTCATCGGCTGTGGCGCCCTGGCCCGGGAACTACTCGACGTCGTCGCCCACCACGCCCTTCCGAACATCCGCGTCGAGTGCCTGCCGGCCATCCTCCACAACCGACCGGAGAAGATCCCGGAGGCGGTGCGTGCTCGCCTGGAGTCGGCCAAAGGGTACGACCGGGTGTTCGTCGCCTACGGCGACTGTGGCACGGGCGGGATGCTGGATCGGGTCCTGGACGAGTTCGGCGTCGAGCGTCTCCCTGGAGCGCATTGCTACCAGTTCTACGCCGGAGCCCAGGCTTTCGATTCCATGCACGACGAGGAGCCGGCCACTCTGTATCTCACCGACTACCTGGCCCGCCACTTCGAGCGGCTGATCTGGCAGGGTCTCGGGCTCGATCGCCACCCGGAGCTGGCAGAGGACTACTTCGGCAACTACCGGCGGTTGGTCTATCTGGCTCAACTCGACGACCCGCGATTGACCGAGGAGGCTCGGCAGGCGGCGGCTCGTCTCGGTCTCGTCTTCGAGAGACGTCTGGTCGGCTACGGGGAACTGGAGCGCGATCTGGTGAGGGTCAGCGTGTCCCCGTCTCTCCCCCCAGCGGGGGGAGTACCGGCGTCAGCCGGGGAGGGGGGAGATCCCCGCCTCCCTGAAACCCCCTCCGCCACCTTCGGCGACACCTCCCCCAACGCTCGCCTTCGCTCGCTGGGGGAGGAAACGGCCGCTTCGCTCCTGGGGGAGAAGACCTCATGACGCACACCGTGGTCGGGTCAGTCACATCGAGGGGGGACGACCCCCCTCGAACCCCCCGCCAGGTCAAGCGTCCCGCGCAACCCACCAGAGTGCCGTCATGACGCACACCGTGGTCGGGTCAGAGACCCGTGAGGTGGTCATCGGGTTCGACCAGCCTTTCGTCATCATCGGGGAGAGGATCAACCCCACCGGTCGCAAACTGCTCGCCGAGGAGATGCGCAACGGCGACTTCTCCCGGGTGGAGGCCGACGCCGTCGCTCAGGTGGAGGCCGGAGCCCACATGCTCGATGTCAACGCCGGCATCCCCCTCGCCGATGAGCCGGCGATCCTGGCCGAGACCGTGAGGCTGGTGCAATCGATCACCGACGTCCCGCTCTCCATCGATTCCTCCATCGTCGCCGCGCTCGAAGCCGGGCTCGAGGTCTACAGGGGCAAGGCCCTCATCAACTCGGTGACCGGCGAGGAGGACCGACTCGACACCGTTCTCCCGCTGGTGGCCAAGCACGGGGCAGCGGTGGTGGCGATCAGCAACGACGAAACCGGCATCTCCGAGGACCCCGACGTCCGCTTCGAAGTGGCCAAGAAGATCGTCGCCCGCGCCGCGGACTACGGCATCTCATCGGAGGACATCGTGGTCGATCCCCTGGTGATGCCGATCGGTGCCATGCCGACCGCCGGACAGCAGGTGTTCCGGCTGACGTCGCGGTTGCGCGACGAGTTGAAGGTGAACACGACCGTCGGAGCCTCCAACATCAGCTTCGGGCTCCCCAACCGGGTCGCCATCAACGCCGCGTTCCTCACGATGGCGGCCGCCAGCGGACTCACCTCGGCGATCACCAATCCTCTCGAGCCCGAGATACGGCAGGCGATCATGGCTGCGAACGTGCTCAACGGGAACGACCCCGACTGCGGCGGCTGGCTCAAGACCCACCGCCAGCCGGGCCAGGGCGGTGAGGGAGGCCGCCGCCGCACTGGCCGCAGAGCCCGATCATGAGCAGTAGTGAGGGCGGTGTACACGTCCTCTTCACCCCCTCCGGCCGGCAGGGAGACTTCGCCGAGGGAGTCAACGTCCTCGATGTGGCCCGCTCGCTCGGTGTCGATCTCGACTCGATCTGTGGCGGCCGGGGAATTTGTGGCCGCTGCCAGGTGCAGCTGGGATCTTCGAAGAGCATCCCGCTCGACCCCTCGAGGGTCACCGAACCCAACCTGGTCGAGCGCAACTACCGGGGCGCCCGCCCACTCGCGGAAGGGAACCGGCTGGGATGCCAGTTAGAGGTCCTGGGCGACGTCGTCATCGACGTGCCTCCCTCCAGCCGCGTCCACCGCCAGGTGGTGCGGAAACGCCCCGAGGTTCCCAGCATCGACGTCGATCCGGTCGTCCGCCTCTACTACGTCGAGGTGCCTGATTCCGTGCTGGGCACGGTCACCAGCGACCAGCGTCGCCTGTTGACTGCCCTCGAGGACCAGTGGAATCTGAACGGGTTGCGTCTCGACCCGCGCGCTCTCCCGGATCTCCAATCGGCTCTGATAGAGGGGAAAGGGGCCGTGACTGTGGCAGTTCACGATGACACCGACATCACCGCGGTGTCACCCGGGTTCGTCGACCGTGTCCTCGGCGTTGCCTTCGACGTGGGCTCGACCACGATTGCGGGCCACCTCTGCGACCTGCTCAGCGGGGAGATACTGGCCACTCACGGTGACATGAATCCCCAGATCCGGTTTGGGGAGGACATCATGAGCCGGGTCTCCTACGCCATGATGAACGACGGAGGGGCCGCGGAACTGACCCGCGTGGTACGCGCCGCCATCGACGAAGCCGTGGGGTATCTCGTCGAGGAGGCGGCAGCCAGCCGTGAAGACGTGCTCGAAGCCGTATTCGTCGGCAACCCGATCATGCATCACCTGGTGCTCGGGCTCGATCCCACTCCCCTGGGGGCGGCCCCCTTCAACCTCACCACCGACACCGCGGTACGCGTGGAAGCCGCCGAGCTGGGAGTAGGCATCCATCCCCGCGGACGGGTCTATGTCCTTCCCTGCGTGGCCGGTCATGTGGGAGCCGACGCCGCCGCCGCCATGCTCTCCGAAGCCCCTCACCGCAGCGAGGCGATCCAGCTCCTGGTGGACGTGGGCACCAATGCCGAGATAGTCCTGGGCAACTCCGAGCGGATCCTCGCCGCATCGAGCCCCACCGGCCCCGCATTCGAAGGGGCACAGATCTCCTCCGGGCAGCGAGCCGCCCCCGGGGCCATCGAACGGGTTCGAGTCGATCGGGAGACCCTCGAGCCCCGGATCAAGGTGGTTGGGGGAGAAAACTGGTCGGACCAGGAGGGCTTCTTCGCCGAACTGGAGGCCACACCGGTCACCGGAATATGCGGGTCGGGGATCATCGAGGCGATCGCCTCCCTCTTTCTCGCCGGAGTGATCGACGAGGACGGGTCGATCTCGGGAGAGACCGCCTCGGATCGAGTGGTGGCCGACGGGCGGACTTTCGCCTACGTCCTGTGGACGGACCCGACCATCCTGGTCACACAGGCTGACGTGCGCGCGGTCCAACTCGCCAAAGCAGCCCTTCTCGCCGGGGCTCGACTGCTCATGGATCACTACGGGACGGACACGGTCGACCAGATCCGCCTCGCCGGAGCCTTCGGCAACCACATCGACCCGCTCTATGCGATGGTCCTCGGCATGATCCCCGACTGCGACCTGGACTCCGTGTCCGGAGCGGGGAATGCCGCCGGAGCCGGCGCGATCATGGCTTTGCTCAGCAAGCAGGCACGGGTGGAGGTCGAGGAGCTCGTAACCCGGGTGGAGAAGATCGAGACCGCCACGGAACCCCGGTTCCAGGAGCATTTCGTCGGAGCGTTGGGCATACCCCACAAGACTGCCCTCTACCCGAAGCTGTCGGCAGTCGTCGACCTCCCGGAGCGGGTTGGCGCAAAAGGGAGAAGACGTCGAAGCAGAGAGGATCGGAGATGACGGAGCGACCGGGCAGGAGACGCGGCGGGGGTCGTGAGGGACGGCGGGCCGTGCGTGCCGCAGCGATCGCCACCCTCCCCTACCTGACCAGAACCATTCCCCCATACGAGGTCCTGGGAGACGACGGCCTGGCCACCATCGAGACCAACGCCGAGACGATCCTCGAGGAAGTGGGCGTCGAGATCGTCGACTTCCCCGAGGCACTGCAGATCTACGAGTCAGCCGGAGCCAATGTCGAAGGCACGAGGGTTCGCTTCCCGAGAGGCATGTGCCGAGATCTGGCGGCCACCGCGCCGAGCCGATTCACCCAGCACGCCCGCAACCCGGAGCGATCGGTCGAGATCGGTGACCCGCACATGGTGCTGGCTCCGGCATACGGTTCACCATTCGTCCGCAACCTCGAAGAGGGTCGTCGCTACGCAACCATCGAAGACTTCCGCAACTTCGCCAAGCTCACCTACATGTCCCCCCAACTCCATCACGCCGGGGGAACGCTGTGCGAACCGGTCGACCTCCCGGTCAACAAGAGGCATTTCGACATGGTCTACAGCCACATCAAGTCGAGCGACAAACCGTTCATGGGATCGGTTACCACCCCGGAGCGCGCCCAGGACACGGTGGAGATGGCCCGGATCGTCTTCGGGACCGACTTCCTCACCGAGAACACGGCGATCATCTCTCTCTGCAACGCCAACTCTCCTCTCTCCTGGGATCGGGCGATGCTCGGGTCGGCCAAGGTCTACGCCGAGAACAACCAGGCCACGATTCTCACCCCATTCATCCTCGCCGGGGCGATGGCCCCGGTCACGGTGGCGGGAACTGCCGCCCAGACGCTGGCCGAGGCGCTCGCCGGCATCGCCTTCACCCAGATCGTGAGGCCAGGGGCGCCGGTGGTGCTGGGGTCCTTCGCCAGCTCGATGTCCATGCAGTCCGGCGCCCCCACGTTCGGGACTCCCGAACCTGCCCTCGTCCTCTGGGTGATGGCAGCACTGGCCCGCCGTCTCGACGTTCCGTTCCGCAGCGGCGGGAACCTGACCGCCGCGAAGATCCCCGATGCCCAGGCGGCCTACGAGAGCGCAGCCACGTTCTTCCCCACGATGACTGCCGGGGTCAACTTCGTCCTCCACACCGCAGGATGGTTGGAAGGCGGGCTGGTCATGGGTTACGAGAAGTTCATCCTCGACGCCGACATGGCGGGAATGGCGGCCGCGCTCGTCTCCGGGGTGGACATGTCCGAGAACGGGCAGGCTATGGATCCTCTCCTCACCACCGGCCCTGGACAGCACTATCTGGGCACCGAGCACACCCTGGCCAACTTCGAGTCCGCCTTCTGGCGAGCCGACACACCCGACAGCAACAGTTTCGAGCAGTGGGAGGCGGAAGGGTCGAAAGAGGCCGCCATTCGAGCCCACGAGCGGTGGCGCCAGATGATCTCCGACTACGAGCCGCCTCCACTTGACGATGCCACCGACCAGCGGCTGCAATCCTGGATCCAGCAGCGCAAAGACTCGTTCCCCGACTCGGACACCTCATGAGCGCCAAGAACATCGACCTGGCACCAATCGGCATCGACCAGATCGACGCCATCCGTCGCGCTCTGCTCAATCCCAAATACGAGCTGATCCCGCTGAAGAACGTCATCGAGCAGTCCCAGTTCCTACCCGAGGGAGCAGTGGTCTCGGTCACTGCTTCGCCCCAGAAGGGGATGACGGAGACCATCGACCTGACCCTCGAGTTGGACGAGCGCGGCTTCGACGCCATCCCCCACCTCTCCGCCCGGCTCACCCGAGATCGCTCCGAGCTGGAGACCATCCTCAAGCGTCTGGACGACGCCCGGATACGCAAGGCGTTCGTCGTCGGCGGTGACGCCGAAGACGCCGGCGAGTTCTTCGACGGGCTCTCCCTGCTCAGGGCGATGGAGGAGATCGGGCACGGGCTCACCGAGATCGGAATTCCCGGCTATCCGGAGGGTCATCACATCGTCGACTTGCCCACGATCACCAAGGCCCTCCACGACAAAGCCCCCTACGCCTCATACGTGACCACCCAGATGTGTTTCGTGCCCGACGCCATCGACGAGTGGGTACATGGGCTGCGGGACTCGGGAGTCGGCCTCGGGGTGTATATCGGCATCCCCGGGGTGGCCGAACTGACCAAGTTGATCTCCCTCTCGATGCGGATCGGGGTGGGGCCATCGGCCCGGTTCCTGTCCAAGAACAAGAGCCTCGCCGGCAAGCTGGTCAGACCGGGCGGATACAGCCCCGACGACCTGATCCTCGGGCTGGCACCTCTCCTCGCCGACCCCACCGCCAACGTCCACGGGTTTCACGTCTACACCTTCAACCGGGTCGAGTCCACCGAGAGGTGGCGCCACGAGATGCTCGCCGCCTTGCCCTGAGCTGAGCAACACCGTTCTGTGAGGGTTTGTGGCGTGTGACGCGCCATGGACCCGCACGGAACGGTTCGACCCCCTCCATTCCATTCTGTTCCATCATGCGGCACGAGTGCCGTAAGATGGTCCACAATGGCAACCGTCGAATCCGTGGCCCGCGCCATCAGGATCGTGGAGGCTCTGGCGCAATCCCCCGCCGGGCTCTCTGAGACAGCCCGCCGCGTCGACCTGCCCAAGAGCACTGTGGCACGTCTCCTCGCCACGCTCGAGGAGACGGAGGCGGTGGAGCGCGACGAGGATGGAAAGCTCTACCGGCTGGGGCCGATCGTGCAGCGTCTCTCCTCGGCGGCAGGTGGCCCGGCCCAGCTCACCGCATTCGCCCGGCCCTACCTCGACGAACTGACCGCCCTCACCGGAGAGGCCGCCGGCATCGCCATTCCCGACGGGTTCAAGGTCCACTACGTCGACCAAACCGAAGCCGAGCACCCGGTGCAGGTGCGGGACTGGACCGGAGAGCTGATCCCGATGCACGTCGTCCCCTCTGGACTGGTGATCATGGCCCACTGGCCCGAACAGCAGACCGAGCAGTACTTGAGTCGCGAGTTGGAGCGTCTCACGCCCCACACGGTGACCGATCCCCTGAAGATCAGAGACCGTCTCGCCAGCATCCGGGAGATCGGGTATGCATGGGTCTTCGAGGAGTTCGTCGAAGGGATCAACTCGGTTGCGGCTCCGGTTCTCGAGCGAAGCGGGCTGATCACGGCCGCGATCCACATGCACGGTCCGGCCTACCGGTTCCCCGGCGAAGGAAGCCAGGAGAGGTTGGGCGAGGCGGTGGCAGAGGCTGCCCACAAGCTCTCCGCAGCGCTCTCTCGCTGACGAGCGGTCAATCCCAGGAGCCAGGGTTGCGCTCGTAGCGCCGCCGAGGGTTGCGACGGAGGACGAAGGTGGAGCGCGCGGGGACGGCCAGCCACGGCTCGACCGTCTCCTCCTCGATGTCCGGCCGACGCGCCAATCGGATCAGTCCGTAGACGCCGATCGCCAAATGAACCACCGCGATCGCCCAGAAGAACCCATCAGGACCGAAGGTGTCCATCGCCACCGAGGCGGTGAGCGGCCCGAAGATCGAGCCGATACCGGTGAGGAAGACCACGGCCACGCTGCCGGTGACCGCCCGACCCGGTGGGAGCACGTCGACGACATGGCTGAGAGCCAGTGAATACATCGGATAGGAGAGCCCACCGAGCAGAAACATCGCCCCGATCAACGCCCAGCCTGCTGTATCCAGACCCGGGGCCACGGCTCCGACCAACACCGCCCCCAGGGTCACCAGCAGGATCGACTGCCGTCGACCGATGACGTCGGACATGTGCCCCACGGGCCACTGCAGCACCACCGAGCCGAGCGCGGCCGCGGCGACGAAAGCCCCGGTCCGGGCGGGGCCGAGCCCCACCTGGGTGGCGTAGACACTGGCCATGGCGATGAGGGCACCGTTGGCGATGCCGGCTCCGACCGCGGTGACCACGCCGAATGGGGCCTGCTCCCATAGATCGCGATAGCGCGCTTTGGGGGGCAACTCGAAGAACGGGGCGTCGTTGATCGACAGCGAGATGGGTGCCACGGCCAGGGTCATGACCGCGCCGGCCACGATGAACAGTGTCGGGCCGACCCCGTCGCCAAAGCCGACCATGAGCTGGCCGAGTCCGAGCCCTCCCATCGAGACCACCATGTAGACGGCCATCACCCGACCACGGTTGGCGTTCGAGACCATGTCGTTGAGCCAGCTCTCCACGACCACGTAGAGACCGGCCATGGCGAATCCGAAGACGACGCGCAGCAGCATCCAGGTGATCGGGGAAACGATCAACGCGTGCGTCAGCGCGGTGGCGGCGACGAGTGACGAGAGACCGGCGAACACCCTGATGTGGCCGACTCGAGCCATGATCCGGGGAGTCACCCTCGACCCGATCAGGAACCCGGCGAAGTAGGAGGCCATGATCAGCCCGGTGACCCTGGTATCGAAGCCCTCCAGTTCCGAGCGCACACCGATGAGAACCCCGACCAGGCCGTTACCCACCATGAGAAGGGTGAGCGCGGCGAACAGCCCCCATGCGGCGAGGAGGGCAGAACCAGCCGGTGAGGTGACGACGGGGCCGCGGGTCATGGCGCGCGGCATCGTAGATCCGAACTCAGCTCAGACCCTCGATTCTCTGTTCGCCTGTGTAGGCCGTGAAACCGCCGTCGCGAAGAAAGCCGACCACGGTCATCCCGAACTCCTCGGCCACGTCGACGGCGAGGCTCGACGCCGCGGACACACCGCAGATGAGGGAGATCCCGGCAACGGCTGCCTTCTGGGTGATCTCGAACGAGACCCTTCCCGAGACCATCAGACCGAGCGAAGGCAGCGGCCAGCCCCGCCTGGCCAGATGCCCGATCACCTTGTCGACGGCGTTGTGCCTGCCCACGTCCTCGCGCACCGCCAAGATCTCACCGGACCCCTCGAAGACAGCCGCGGCGTGGAGCCCGCCCGTCGACTGGAAGGCGTCCTGATGCCGGAGGAGTTTCGAGGGGAGGCTCACGATCGTGTCAACCGTGACCACCGGGCCCGGTGGAGGACGTGCCCCCGCGATGCGGATGGCGTCGATCGATGCCTTGCCACAGACCCCGCACGAGCTGGTGCTGTAGAAGTTGCGCTGGAACTGGGCCGGGTCGATGGTCACCTCATCGGAGGTGACCAGGTTCCATCGACCATCACCCAGGAACACCACGTCGGCGATGTCCTCCGGCGTGGTGACGATGCCCTCGGTGATGGCGAATCCCAGCGCCAGGTCGGCGTCGTGCCCCGGGGTCCTCATGACGACGGCCAGGGAGGTGCCGTCGAGACGGATCTCCATCGGCTCTTCGACGACGAGGTCGTCGTCGAAGATGGCCGCTTGGCCCTTCACTTTCACGACGCGCCTGCGCGTCACCGGGTCAGTCATCGGCTGAACCGAGGGCGCTGGGCTTCGCTGACCGGGGCCTGCAACCCTGGGTTGAACTGAGGGCGCTGGGCTTCGCTGACCGGGGCCTGCAACCCTGGGTTCGCGGTGGGTCA
>CAZYCX010000019.1:0-7814 GCA_964645875.1 uncultured Acidimicrobiaceae bacterium | reverse complement strand
GAGGGCGCTGGGCTTCGCTGACCGGGGCCTGCAACCCTGGGTTCGCGGTGGGTCAGTCATCGGCGTAGACGTACATCCAGCCGAAGCGGCCCTTGATGCAGAGGTTGCCCAGGGTGACCTCGTGGTCGAGGGGCGAGGTGACGTCGACGATGCGGCCGTCCTGGGTGTGGATGTCGAGATTGCACCCCACCCCACAGTAGGAGCACACCGTCCTGGTGACCTCCTGTCTCGACTCGTCCCAGGTGCCCGCCTCCTTCATGTCCCAGGCGATCTTGCCCTCCAAGGCTCCGGTGGGGCAGACCGCGATGCAATTGCCGCAGTAGACACAGGCCGACCCGGGGAGGGCGACGTCGAACTCGGTGGAGACGTGGGCGTCGAATCCCCGCCCGGCGATGGCGATGGCGAAGGTGTTCTGATGCTGCTCACCGCAGGCGTCGACACACTTGTAACAGAGGATGCAGCGGCCGTAGTCACGGACGTAGAGGTCGTCTTCCACCTTGGGGGGCTCGGCGACCGTGGCGGCGTGCTCGGGCGACGGGGGGTGGTGATGACCGGGATGCGGCGCCTGCCGCGGCTTCTCTTCCTCGGGCGGGCCAAACCGGCTCGCGTCGGCGTCGTGCTTCTCCATCCACTCACCGACCTCGTCGTCGGCCCGGTCGAGCTGGCTGGCACTGCCCAGCAATTCCATGACCAGCTTGCGGCTGTGCTCGGCCCGGTCGGTGGCGGTGTTTATGACCATGCCGTCCTCGAGGGCCCGGCTGCACGACGGGACCAGGACCCGCGAGCCTTCGACCTCGACCATGCACACCCGGCAGGCATTGGCCGGAGTCAGGGTCAAGCCGTAGCAGAGAGTGGGCAGGTCGATCCCTGCCTCTCGACAAGCCTGGAGGATCGTCCCGCCGGCGGGGACAGTGACCGTCTCACCATCGATGGTGGCGGTGACCGTGGATACCGGACGTTCGGTCATCGTCATGCCGGCGCTCCTCTCAATCCCAGTCGCATCGCCGACTGGATAGCGGAAGCCGCAGTCTGGCCGAGCCCGCAGATGGAAGCGTCGGTCATCACCAGAGCCAGGTCGTCGAGACGCTTCATCTCCTCGGCCACGGTCCCCAGGGGTGAGCCGGCACTGAGCCGTGCCAACGCCTCCTCCTGTCGGACGGTCCCGATCCGGCAGGGGACACACTGCCCGCACGACTCGTCGCGGAAGAACTGGGCGATACGGCGAAGCACCGGCCCGAAGTCGGTCTCGTCGTCGAAGAAGACGATGGAGCCCGAGCCGAGCGTGGTCCCGGCGGTGCGGGTGTCCTCGAAAGTGAGGGGAACATCGAGTGCGGACGAGTCGGCGAAGACCCCGGCAGCTCCTCCCAGGAGGACCGCCCCCATGCCCCGACCGTCAGGCACACCACCGGCGAGGTCGAGCAGCTCGCCGAGAGTTGCGCCGAAGGTGACCTCGTATACCCCGGGCTTGGCGACGGCGCCGGAGACACAGAACAGCTTTCGCCCGGTGGACTGCTCGGTTCCGATGGCGGCAAAGGCCTCTCCCCCATGAGCCACCACTTCGAGGACGGCGAGGAGGGTCTCGATGTTGTTGATCCCGGTCGGCTTGCCGAACACCCCGGACTGGGTGGGGAACGGCGGCTTCTGGCGGGGCTCGCCGCGGTGACCCTCGATCGAGGCGAACAGCGCCGTCTCCTCCCCACAGATGTAGGCACCGGCGCCCCGGCGCACCTCGAGCTCGAAGGACTCGTCGAGGTAGCCGGCCTCCCTGGCTCGACCGACGGCGGCGCGCAGTCGTCGCTCCGCCGTCGGATACTCCCCGCGCACGTAGATGTAGCCCTTGGTGGCACCGGTGGCGAAGCCATAGAGAGCCATGGCCTCGACGACGGCGAAGGGGTCTCCCTCCATGATCAGCCGGTCCTTGAAGGTCCCCGGCTCGGACTCGTCACCGTTGGCGATCACGTACTTGTCGGGACCCGGGGCGTTGCGAACCCCTTCCCACTTGATGCCGATGGGGAAGGCAGCCCCGCCCCGGCCGCGCAGGTTCGACCTCTTCAGCTCGTCGATCACTGCATCGGCGCCCATCTCTCGGGCCCGGGCCAGGGCCGAGAAGCCTCCCGATTCCACGTATGCCTCGATCGAGGACGGGTCGACGGTCCCGATACGGCGTAGCAGGGTCAGCTCGGAGGCGTCCTGGTCGACCATCCCCGGCGGCAGCTCATCGAACACCGGAGTGGTCACGGAGTCCTTGGTCACCGGGGCGGCGTTGCCGTATCCGACACCGGGCTGGTGGAACATCGCTGCCGGAGCCCGGTCACACTGACCGAGACAAGGGCTGCGCACGTAGTCGGTCCCCGCCGCCTCGAGAGCGGCGCACAACTCGTCGGCCCCATACTGGGCGCAGACGATGTCGTCACAGACATGGATGCTGGGCCCACCAGAACCGTCGACGTCGAACAGGGCGTAGAAAGTGGCCACCCCGTATGCCTCCGCAGGGGGAATGGTGAGCCGGTCACAGATATAGGAGAGAGCGCCCTTGCTCACCGACCCGGAGACGTCCTGGACAGCATGGAGCGCGGGCAGGAGCAGGTGCCGCTGGTCTCGGGCGTCGTGGCCACCATATGCCACCCGGCCGTTGAAAGGGTCGCCCGGCCCGAGGAGGACGTCGACGGCCTCCCGCTCGGCCTCGGTGGGCCGGTCGAGCATGAGTCGCAGGTCCATCAGCTGGGGACGGCCCCGACGCCAATCGGCTCGACGCGGATCGCGGTCGCCTTGAACTCGGCAGTGCCCGATTTGGGGTCCCAGGCGTCGATGGTCAGCTGGTTCACGTCGGTCTCATCGGGGAAGTGGACGGACATGAATGCCAGCCCCGGCCGCAGGGAGCGGTCGAATCGAACCGGTGCCTCCAAACTCCCCCGTCGGGAGGTGACCCGGACCAGGTCGCCCTCGGAGACTCCCAGTTCGACGCCGTCCTCGGGGGACAGGTCGAGAACTCCGGGGATCCGGCGCGGGGAGGAGTAGCGGCCACTCTGCACCCCGGTGTTGAACGAGTCGAGTCGGCGGCCGGTGGTGAGCCGGGTGGGGAACTCCTCGCTGAGCTCGTCGACGGGTGCAGCGTACTCCACGGCGTGGAAGGGTGCCTTGCGGGTGGTCATCGGACGGTCCCAGAGCCGGCCATGGAGGAACAGCTCACCCTCCGAGCTCTCGTCGGGGCAGGGCCATTGGATGCCGCCCATCGCCTCCAGCCGCTCATAGGACATTCCGCCGTGTAGCGGTGAGAGGGATCGCATCTCGTCCCAGGCCTGCTCGGCAGTCGACGTCTCCCAGTCGTGGCCCATGGCGCGGGCCAGCTCGCAGAGGATCTCGATGTCGTCCTTTGCCTCACCGGGAGGCTCGATGGCCTTGCGCACCCGCTGTACCCGGCGCTCACTGGAGGTGAAGGTGCCCTCGGCCTCCCCCCAGCCTGCGGCGGGGAACACCACGTCCGCCAGCTCGGCGGTGGCGGTGAGGAAGATGTCCTGGGCCACCATGAACTCGAGGCTCTCGAGACGATGCATCATCTCCTTGGCGTCGGCCTCGGATTGGAGGGGATTCTCGCCGAGGACGTAGAGGCACTTGAGGA
Organism: uncultured Acidimicrobiaceae bacterium; assembly: GCA_964645875.1. GTDB lineage: Bacteria > Actinomycetota > Acidimicrobiia > Spongiisociales > ZC4RG35 > JANQRA01. The sequence goes on along the minus strand of CAZYCX010000019.1, from coordinate 4,195 downwards.
TGCCCTCGTCCATCGCCTCGTGCATGAGGCTGATGTGCCGCCCCGCCTGTGCCGGGATCTCGGCACCCCATACGGCCTCGAACCTGCCGCGGAGGTCGGCGTTCTCGACATCCTGGAACCCGGGCAGCTTGTTGGGCAGTGCTCCCATGTCGCCCCCGCCTTGGACGTTGTTCTGCCCCCGAACCGGGACCAGGCCGGAGCCATACCGGCCGACATGCCCGGTGAGCAGGGCGAGGTTGATGAGAGCGAGGACGTTGTCGGTGGCGTTGTGGTGCTCGGTGATGCCGAGGGTCCAACAGATCTGCGCCATCCCGGCGCTGCCGTACTCGTGGGCGAGTTGCTGGATGGCGAAGGCGGGGACACCGGTGATCTTCTCGGCTCGATCCAGGGTGTACTCGTCGACACACTCGGCGTACTCGTCGAAATTCTCCGTGCCGTTCTCGATGAACTCGGTGTTGTGGAGCCCCTCGGAGATAATCTCACGCCCCACCGCATTGGCGAGGGCGATGTCCGAACCGACGTCGATCCCGAGCCAGACGTCGGCCCAGGCGGCGGTAGACGTGCGACGGGGATCCACGGCGAACATGCGCGCCCCGTTGTGCACCCCTCTGAGGACGTGGTGGAAGAAGATGGGGTGCGCCTCACGGGCGTTCGACCCCCACATCACTATGAGGTCGGCCTCCTCGATCTCCTGGTACGAGCTGGTGCCACCGCCCGCTCCGAACACTGCCGCCAGACCGGCGACGGAGGGAGCGTGTCAAGTGCGGTTGCAACTGTCGATGTTGTTGGAGGCCATCACCATGCGGGCCCACTTCTGGGCGATGTAGTTGACCTCGTTGGTCGCCTTCGAGCAGCTGAACAATCCGAAGGACTCGCCGCCGTAGCGGCCCAAGCCCTCCGCCGCGGTGGCCATCGCCTCGTCCCAGCCGACCGGCGTCAACACTCCGTCCTTCCGGACCAGCGGCCGGGTCAGCCGTGAGTAGTCGCGTTTCACACGTCACCTCCCTTCTGATGTTCTCGACGCCGAGGGTACCTGCTCAGTCGAATTCGATGAGTATCCGGGGGTCTCTGGCCGCGATCATCGTGGCGAATCCTTCGTTGATCTGCTCGAGTGTGATCCGCTCGGTGATCATGTCTCCCAGATTCAAGAGGCCGTCCCGGTACATCTCGATGTATCGGGGCACGTCGACCCTGAAGTCGTTCGATCCCATGACCGAGCCCTGTAGCTTCCTCTCGTAGTAGAGCTCGTCAGTAGGGACGGCCACCCTGGACCCGGCCGGGACCAAGCCGACAACGGTCACGGTCCCGCCACGACGGGTCATCGCGAAACCCTGCTCGATGGTCTCGACCCGCCCCACGGCCTCGATGACTTGGTCGGCTCCCAGGCCATCTGCCAATTCGATGATTTTCGCCACGAGATCGGGGTCCGAGGCGAGAAGGGTCTCCGTGGCACCCAGGGACAGGGCGAGATCGAGCTTCGCGGGCAGCGGATCGACGGCGATGATCTGACCGGCACCGGCGATGCGCGCTCCCTGCACCGCGCTCAGGCCGACTCCGCCGCAACCGACCACCACCACGCTCTCTCCCGACCGGACCGCGGCGGTGTTGAATACGGCGCCGAGACCGGTGGCCACACCGCATCCGAGTACCGCGGCGTGCTCGAGCGGCATCCCGTCCTCGATCCGAACCACGGCGTTCTCGTGCACCAGAGTCTGCTCGGCGAACCCTGACAGGTCGAGGAACTGGTGCAGCGGCTCGTTGCCGATGGCGAGTCGTGGGAGATCTCCGGGTGCCCTCCTGGTGGCCCCCTTGTCGACGCAGAGATGGGTCTTGCCGGCGAGGCACAACGCACAGCTCCCGCAGTAGACCGAGAGCGACAGCACCACCCGGTCTCCGGGATCCACCGCGGTCACCGAGTCGCCCACTGTCCTGACCACCCCGGCCACTTCGTGGCCGAGAACGGTGGGAACGGGATGATCAAAGGAGCCCTCGAGAAATCGCAGATCGCTGTGACACAACCCGGCGGCGGCGACGTCGACGAACACTTCGAACGGCTGGGGTCGATCGATGTCGACCTCCTCGATGGTCAGTGGACTGCCCACCTGGCGCATCACCGCGGCTTTCACGGCGCGCACACTATCCCCCTACGATCCTGGTGACATTGTGACTATCGACGAGTATCTGGAGACGGCGCGCTCCCGCTTGAACCGGGTCGATCCCGAAGACCTCGAGTCGGCCATCGCCGACGGCGCCCTGGTGGTCGACATCAGACCCGCCGCCGACCGGGCCGAGGAAGGCGAGCTGGACGGTGCCCTCGTCATCGACCGGGTGGTGTTGGAGTGGCGGTTGGCGCCGTCCAGCGACGCCCGGATCGTCGACGTACAGCCGGGGCAACAGGTGATCCTCTTCTGCAACGACGGCTACCAGTCGAGCTTGGCCGCGGTGACACTCCTCGATCTCGGCGTGGAAGGGGCAACCGACCTGGTGGGGGGATACCGGGCGTGGAAGAAGATCGAGGAAGGGATGCCCTAGGGGCGAGTCTCCCACGCCACGCTCTCCAAAGCCGTTCCCGCGACCGGTGCGCCGCTCTGGATCACCAGATGGATGCGATCGGCATCAACGAGCACGGAGATGTCGTCGAGCGGGTCGCCGTCGACCACCACCAGATCGGCCAGCTTGGCCGGCTCCACCGTCCCGATCAGATGGTCGAGCCCAAGTGCGAAGGCTGCCGTGGAGGTGGCCGCCACCAAGGCGTCGGCGGGTGACATACCGGCTTCCACCAGGAGTCCGAGCTCGGATGCGGCGAGCCGCTCGGGGGCGCTGTCGTAGCCCATCGCGATCGGCACGCCGGCCGCGATGGCCGCTGCCAGCGTGCGATGGGCCTCCTCGACGTTGTAGGCACCCCTCTCCACTAGATGCGCGGTCCACTGGTCCGCCTTGAGCTCGGCCACGTCATGGAGAAAGGTGAGGGTGGGAACCAGGACTCCCTGCCGCGCCGCGAGCTCCTCCAGCATCTCCGGTGCCTGGTGGAGGTAGAACCCGTGCTCGATCGTGTCCACCCCCTCCTCGATGGCGAGACGGGTCCCCTCCAACCCCTCACAGTGGGCGGCGACCTTGAATCCGAGACGATGGACCTCGTCGACCACGGCGGCCACCTCCTCCCGGGTCATCTGCGCCGGACTCGGGTTCTCCCATTCCACCGACCGCGCCCCGGTGGTCATGATCTTGACGAAGTCGGCACCCCGTCTGATCTGCTCCCGCGCCGCCTTGCGCATCTCTTCGGGCCCGTCCGCCTCCCGGTACATGTCGTGGAAATGACTCGCTTGTGGTGACGTGGCGGAGACGAGACGACCCGAGATGACCAGACGGGGGATCTGGAAAGCCCCGTAGCGGGCGGCCTGACGCACCTCGAACACGGTGTCACCGTGAGCACCCACCTCCCGAACCGTGGTGATGCCCATCCTGAGCGCGTCACGCAGGTTGGCGGCGACGATATGACCGACCACGCCCGGGTGGACGGCCTGTTCACCTTCGGCGAGCCCGGGAGCGGTCCCGATGGTGAGGTGGGTATGGCAGTCGATGAGCCCCGGCATCAGAAACCGGCCCTCGAGGTCGATGACACGCGCCTCGCTGGGAGTGTCTTCGCCTATCGACTCGATGTAGCCGTCTTCGATGACGACCGACACCTCTTCCTGGATGTCAGCACCGGTGCCGTCGAAGACACGGACGTTGGCGAGGACGGTCGTTCCCGGCGCGGGCTCGGGATCAGCCAAACGACAGGGAAGGAGAAAGGGGACACTCATGGGACCAAGCTACGCGCCGTGTGTCCCGGTCAGAGCGGTAGTGTCGAAACCGTGATGGCTGAACTCCCCGAATCCACCAAGTACCTGATCGTCGGAGCCGGAGTCCACGGCATGAGCACTGCCTGGCATCTCGCCATGGAGCTGGGCGGCGGCGAGGACATCGTCCTCATCGACAAGACCCGTCCTGGAGCGGGGGCGACCGGGATCGCCTGTGGGTGTGTGCGCAACTTCTACATGACCGAGCCTCTCCACGCGCTGATCCGGGAATCGGTCGACGTGTGGAACTACGACCCGGTGCTGCTCGGGTTCCAGCAGGTGGGATACATATCGTGCGGGGAGGAGAACCAGATCCCCGAGTACGAGAAGATCCACAAGAGCCAGAACTCGGTGGG
>CAZYCX010000018.1:0-37796 GCA_964645875.1 uncultured Acidimicrobiaceae bacterium | reverse complement strand
CCGCTCCCCAAGAGCAACGAATCGATCCTCGACCCGCTCGAATCGATCCTCGACCTGGTCGATCGGAACTCGTCATCCTCCCGAGCCTGTCGGATCGGTGGTCCCGATTCAACGGCCCTGCGCACTCAAGCAAACGCCTACGCCGTGCCGATAACCAAGTCCATGAACGCACTTCCGGGGACTACAACCGGAGATGGTCCCCTGGACATCGGGCGTCTGGGATCTCATTACCACCTATTACGAGGGTTTGCCGCCGGCTTTGTCTTCGTGACGATGTCGGCGCTCGCTGTCGCCTGGGACTGGACCCCTGGCCTGTATGTGGCCCTCGTCGCTCTCGTCGTGGCATTGCATGCCGCGTGGCGGTTCCGACATCCGGGGAAGATCGTCGAGATCCTCCTCATCGATAGCACCGCGGTGATCGTGATCGTGGGGGCTATGGCACCGCCCACCGAGGTCAGCCTGGCTCCCGTTGTCGTCCTGGCCACCTCCGCCGCACTCCTCCTTGGTGACAGGCGGGCGGTGTGGCTCAGCGCATACGCAGCCGCGGGCACGGCGTTGGCCCTCAGTTGGTCGAGATCGGTCGGTGACGTAAATTGGACCACGACCGAGACACTGACCCTGGTGGGCATCTCCGTGGCGGCGGCCCTTCCCTTGATGCTGTGGCTGCTCAAGCAGACTGCGGATGCGTTGACGGAACGGCATTCGCTGGAGGACGCCCTGCGGGAGAGGGAGTCGCACTACCGGCTCATCGCCGAAGGCGTCTCCGACGCCATCGTGACCACCGACGAGGACGGCATGATCATGTATGCCAACCCGGCGGTGGAGCGGATCTTCGGACATCGACCTGGGGACCTGGTGGGGGAGAACGTGAGCATGCTCGCACCCGAGCGTCAGCGGGCGACCCACATGGAGGCGCTGGCGGGGTACAAGGAGGCGAGCAATCTCGAATGGAGCGGCATGGAACTGACCGGCTCGCATCGGGACGGGCACGAGCTGACCCTAGAGGTCTCATTCGGCGAGTTCACCAGCATCGAGGGGCGGCGGTTCATCGCGACGGTTCGGGACGTCACCGACCGCCATGCGGCCGAGGCGGCGCTGCGCGACTCCGAGGCGCGATACCGTGGGTTGTTCGAAGGGGTGCCCGTCGGTGTGTATCGGACCTCGATGACCGGTGAGATCCTCGACGCCAATCCGACTCTGATAGAGCTGCTCGGGTACAACGACCCGGCAGACGTGATCGGACGGTCCGCCCAGGACTTCTATGTCGATCCGAGCGATCGGGAAGTGTGGCGACACCACATCGAAGAGGAGGAGATCCTCGCCGGCCACGAGATCCAGCTGAAGCGTCCTGACGGGTCGACGATCTGGCTCCGTGACTCCGGGCGTGAGTTGCGCGACGAGTCGGGGGAGATCGTCGGATACGAGGGCACACTCGAGGACGTCACGGTGCGCCGCATGGCGGAGGAGCGGCTCCAGGCGATGCTGGAGACCCAACGGCACCGGCTTCTCTACGAGAAGGCTCTCTCGGCGTGTTCTCATGCTCTGCTGGTCGGGACCGACGACCAGGCGCTGGAGGCGGCGCTGGAAGCCCTGCTCGAGGCCACCGGCGTGGGGTCGGTGTTCGTGGAGCGGAACGAGGAGGACCCGGATCTCGGGTTGGTCACCGGGCTGATCTACGAGCTCAACTGCGATCGCCGACCAGCCGACTACGAGCGTTGGGGGAGGGTCCCATGGTCGAAGATGCCCCAGGCATACTTCCACCTGAGCCGGAACGAGCCGTTCGCCTTCGGGGTGGGTGAGCTGAGGGGATCTGAGAAGGAGGTCTACGAAGGCACGCCCACCAGGTCGGAGCTGGACATCCCCATCTTCGTGGGAGGGGAGTGGGTCGGGCTCATCGGCTTCGCCGACTTCGAGCGGGAGCGGCCTTGGCGAGATGAGGAGGTAAGCCTCCTTCGGACCACGGCCCAGATGATCGGTGCCTTCTGGGAGCGGCAGATGGCCCACCAGAAGCTCCAGGAGCTGGTCGAGTACAAGGACGAGTTCGTCGCCTCGGTGAGCCACGAGCTGCGAACCCCGCTCACTGCAGTCGTCGGTCTTTCCGAGGAGTTGGTCAACGTCCCAGCTGAAGGCTTCACGCCGGCGGAGCTCGCCGAGTTCCACCAGCTGATCGCCCAGCAGAGCAGAGAGGTGGCCTATATCGTGGAGGACCTCCTGGTGGCGGCGCGGGTCGAGATCGACACGGTGAGCATCGACACTCAGCCAGTCGACTTCGACGCCGAAGTCGAGGCCACGATCCAGGGCTGGCCCTCGGAGTTTGGCACCATCGAGCACGTGCCCGGAGACGTCAAGGTGGACGCCGACCCGACCCGGGTCCGCCAGATCATCCGCAACCTGTTGACCAATGCCATCCGCTATGGCGGCTCCAAAGTGACCGCGGTGACACGAACCGATGGCACGATCGGGATTCTCCAGGTGCGGGACGACGGGCCCGGGATCGATCAGGGGCACATCGAGCGGATCTTCCAGCCCTACGAGCGGGTCTCGGAGTCGGAAGTGGCCCGGCCCGGATCGGTGGGGCTCGGCCTGTACGTGTCCCGTCAGCTCGCCAACCTGATGCGGGGCGATCTGACCTGCCGCCGAGAAGGAGGGGAGACGGTCTTCGAGCTCTCCCTCCCCGCCCTCTGACACCAAACAGCGAACCCAGGGTTCCAGGCCCCACTCAGCGAAGTCCAGCGCCCTGAGATCGGGCATGGATGGGCACGACCGCCGTCTGATCGTTAGATTGAGTTTCTCGACCCAGCAGACCGGGCCGAAGGGGGAATTCATATGAGGCTGTTGTGGGAGTGAAGGCTGGAGTGAGTGAAAGTGTCTGAGCCGGGAGACGTGACGCCCGACGACATCGACGAACTGATCGAACAGGACGATCTTGCCGCTGCCCTCGCCAAAATCGAAGTCGGCGAGAGCCCCGTGCTGGTGCTGGTCGAATCGAGCGACGGGCTGGTAGGCAATGTGCCCGACACGCTCCCTGAGTCCCCCGAGCCGCCGCGTCGGGTGATCGCCTGCGAGGCGACTCAGGCCAAGGTGGGTGGCATCGCCGAGCAGTTGGACTTGGACCACTTCGACGGGGGCGATGTCGTCGTCGAGGGCGCCCAGTGCGCTGATCCGACCTCTCTGGGGCGTCTGCAGAGGCTGCTCGCCGCCGGGGTTCCACGTTTCGTCATCCTCGCCCACGAGCCGGTGGCGCCAGAGGATGATTGGTGGCTCCGCCCGCTCGTCGACGCGGGACGCAAACACGGCTCGGTGATCCACACGAGGTTGAGCGTCGACCAGGCGAGTTCGCCGCTCGAGGCCATTTCGGACGAGTCAGACCGGGCCCTGGTGGTGGCCGCCGGCATGGTGGCCGACCCGATCTCGGTCGGAGTAGCAGCACGGCTGTTGGAGACCGACGAGTCGGAGGCTCTGACCCGGGCCGAGAGCCTCGTCTCGCGTGGTGCTCTCACTGAGACACGATCCGGTTTCAGCGCCACCTCCGCCGCCCGTGGGATAGAGGTCGGCGAAGCGCGTCGTGGCCACATCGCCGCACGTTTCGCCGCGGTTCTCGAGGCAGACGGTGAGGATCCGGGGGTCGTCGGGAACCTGATGCTTGCCGCCGGCGATGCCGCGGGCGCCTATCCCCGTCTTCGTGATGCGGCCATGGCGGCCCGGGCACGTTCCGCATCGGGGGAGGCGTTCCACCTCGCCAACGCGGCAATCACCGCCGCCGAGGAGGCCGGGACTGGCACTCCCGAGGAGCTGGGAGACCTACATCTGGTGTGTGGGATGCATCTGCAAGCGGCAGGCAGGTCGGAGGCCGCCGAAGGTCACCTGGAGTCGGCGGCTTCGTTGCTCACCGGGCCCCACCGAATCGACGCCCTCGGATTCGCCGCCGCGGTGGCCGACGATCGTCAGCACCCCCAGGACTCGGAGCGGATCCTGGCCATGGCGGAATGGGAGGCGGCCACCCAAGGGGAGATCGCAAAACTCGGGTCGTTGGGGACGTTCCGAGCCAGGGCACTCAACCGGATCGGGTTCGCCGACGAATCGGACGCGGTCCTGGAGAAGTCGACGCAGATCATCGTCGAGCATGCAGCTCCCATCCAGGAGTTCTACGCCCGGCAGAACCGTGCCTGGATCCTGTTCGACCGGGGCGAGATGGCCAAAGCCGAGGTGGAGTTCACCCACCTGCGCGACCACACCGATACCGCGGACATCGTCGGGATGGCGGACAAGGAGGCGTGGCGGGCTCGTGCCCTGTTCGGGGTGGGCAGACCGGCAGAGGCCATCGCCGCGGTGGACACCGCCCGCCACCTGGCCTCCGAGGCCGAGGTCGAGGCCCCCCTCTTCCTTGCCGATCTCGCCCTCACCGAAGGGAACCTCCTCTACGGGCGACCCTCACAGGGCCTTGAGGCGGTAGATCGAGTCTGGGACCTGGTCGACCGACAGCTGCCCGCCTGGCTGAACGTGGTTCTCGTCAATCGGGCCCGAGCGCTGCTCGCTCTCGGACGCATCGACGAGGCGAAAGCCGACATCGAGGCGGCGCTCGACGCCACGCCCGTCGGCTCGAACGGCTGGAGATGGCGGAGCCGCTGCCGGGCGATCGAGATCGAGATCGCCGCCGCGAACGGGTCCTTCCCCAAGCGGGAGGCCGAGGACCTGGCGGACATGTTCCTCCAATCCGAGTACTACGGATGGGCGGCGGAGCTCACCTGTGTGATCGCCGAGCAGATCGATCACGAGGAAGTTGCCAGGGAAGCTATGGCCCTGGCCCTCCAGGTGGGCAACCCCATGCTGGCGGCACGGGCCGCCCACGCCGGCAACCTGTGGAAGGAGCCGGGCACGGCTCCGGTGATCAGGGCGATCAGGGCGATGGAGACCCGTCTCCCCGACGACTGGGAGGAGGACTGGAAGGAGTTACCAGAGGTCGCGGCGGCCCTGGCCGCCCCGGAGCCGGCAGAAGACGACACCGAGGCGGAGCATGTCGAGATCCTCGAGAACGCATTGCGCAGGGCGGGTCTCTCCTCTGCCGACACCATCCTCAGCCCGGCGCAGCGTCGCAGGGAGGGTCTGGTACGGCACCGACCCCGGCGACGGAGCCTGGCGCAGTTGGTGGCCGCCGCCCTCGGGATCGTCGTCCTCGCCGGCGCCACCTCCTTCGCAGTGGCCCAGATCATGGAACAGGGCGACGAGACCCCGGGCACGATCGTCGTTGAAGCCAGCCCGGACACAACCGTTCCGGCGCCGTTGACCGTGGAGCAGACTGAGCTCGAGGTGCCGGTCGACCGTCTCTTCGGAACTGCCGCCGATCGCGGCGACAACGGCAGGTCGGGCTTCGTCGACGTCGCCGGCCCCCGTGGCATCGACGGCTACTACTGGATCTTCTCGATGGCCGACGCAATAACCGCCACGCCAATCGCCTACGGCACCAACTTGCTGGCAGGGGGTACCGACGGGATCTTCCGGGGCATCGACCTCACCGACGGTCGGAGTCAGTGGACCATGTCGACGGGGGCACAGATAACCACCTCGGCCGGCATCGGGACCGCCAGCCTCGGAGAGGGACGCAATGCCGGGCTCGTCGTGGTCGTGTCCGACGACGGCACGGTCAGGGCTCGTGACGCGATCATCGTTGCCCAGAGCCAGGAGTGGCCACCGGTGCGGCTGGGAGCTCCGATCAAGTCGTCTCCAATCGTGGAGGATGGTGTTGTCTTCGTCGCCACTGACGATGGCGTGGTCTATGCGATCGAGTTGGCTTCGGGCAACCAGCTCTGGCAGTACCCGGAGGCAGACGCTGAGCCAATGGGCCCGATCACTGCCGGTCTCGCCTTCTCCGATGGAATCGTCTACGCCGGGACCGAGGACGGGACCCTGCATCTGATCAACGCCGACGGCAGCCTCCACTGTGAGGCGGACCTGGACGGGTCGATCACCGTCAATCCGGTCGTCGTCGACGGGACCGCCTACATCAGTATTGGATTCTTCGTCTACATGCTCCCGGCCGGAGTGTGCGATGTCCCGATCACCGAGAGGGTTCAGTACCTGAGCGAGAATGTGGTCGACGTGGCCCCTGCCGTGCACGGCAACCTCATGTACGTACCCAATGGACAATGGCTCAACGCCATCGACCTGACCCGGGTCGGGGAGGGTTCGAGCGATCCCGACGCCGTCCATCACTGGAGCGTGGGCAAGGTCAACGCCGATGCCAAGATCTCCACCCCTCCGGTGGTCACCCGCGACGCGGTCTACTTCGGCACCGAGACGGGACGTGTCTACGCCATCGATTCCGACACGGGTGACGTGCTGGGGGAATTCCAGACCGGCAACTTCGTGCGCGCCTCACCGGTGGTCGTCGAAGGAGCCGTCTACATCGCCAGCGGCGATGGCAACATCTACGCCGTGGGCCCCGCCGACTAATACGGATCAGCCGATTAGTACGGATCAGGGGAGGACGAGGAGCAGGTCCCCAAACTCGTGCCACAGGTATCCCCGGGCCAGCGCCTCGTCGTAGACGTCGCGCAGCTGGGGACGGGGCAGCAGAGCCTCGAGCAAGTCGAGGTGTGACGACCTGGGCTCGTGCCATCCGGTGAGCAGGCCATCGATCGCACGAGGGGGGCGGGTTGGGGAGACGATGACATCGGTGGTCCCCTGTCCCGGGTGGACGGAGCCGAGGTCGTCCACCACCGTCTCGAGGGCCCTCACCACCGTGGTTCCCACTGCGATCACCCGGCCACCGCTCCTTCGCAGCGTGTTGATCACCGCGGCGCTGGAGGCGCTCACCTCGTAACGCTCTTCTCCCGGGGTCTCGTCTCCCTCGTAGGACGAGACTCCGGCATGGAGCACGATCGGGACCAGAGACACGCCTGCCGAGACCAGACGAGTGACCAGTGAAGCGGTGAACGGGCGTCCGGCACTGGGCATCTCGGCCGACCCCGGTTGGGTGGCGAACACCGTCCGATAGCTCTCGATCGGCCAACGCTCTCCCCCTGCGTAGCGCACCGGCTCCCCGTGCCGGGTGAGATATTCGGGGACGTCTTCCTCTTCCTCGCCGGCGAAGGCGGCGATCCACAGACGTGCAGTGTGCGGGCTCCTCGCCAGCAGATGAAGCACGGCGTTGGACGGCATCCGGAGCGTCTGGGGAGCCAGGTCCGGTCCCGGCTCTGTCCCTCCGGACGGGGCGATGGCCCGCACCTCGACCTGCCACAGTCCCGCGGGCGCGGGACCGGCGAAATGGGCCCTGAGCCTGGTTCCGTTCTCTGCGACCACGTCCACCGCGGCCGGGATCGTCGCCGAAGTGTTGACCACGAGGACGTCGCCCGATCGCATGTATGAGCCGAGATCGGGAAACACGTCGTCGACGATGACCCCCGAGCTGCGGTGGGCCACCATCAGCCTGACGTCGTCCCTGCCCTCACCCCGAATCTCGGCAGGTGCGGTGGCGATGCTGTAGGTGGGGAGACTGAACGTGAATGGTGCGTCGAGGAGGGTCATGCGCTGAGGAGGGCGTCCCCCACGCGGTAGGCCCCAGACGAGGGTCTCCCTTCCACCAGCGCCAGGAGGGCGGGCACGCTCTGCTCCGGGTCGGGCCGGTCGGAGATGTCCTCGCCGGGAAACGCCTCTTGGTGCATTCGGGTGTTCATGTCACCGGGGTCGAAGCGGTACACCGACACCACTTTCTCCTCGACGGCGAGGATGTCGCTCATCTGGTTCAGGGCCGCCTTGGACGATCCGTAGCCACCCCATCCCTCGTATGCCTCCGTCCCAGCGTCGGAGGTGACGTTCACGATCACACCGTTGCGTCGTCTCAACAGGGGGAGCGCCGTCTGGATGAGGACGAGAGGGGCGAGGACGTTCACCTCGTAGACACGGCGAAGCGCGTCGAGGGGATAGCCATTCAGTCTCGGCCGCGGGCTCGGCCCCAACGTCGATGCATTGTTGACCAACAGATCGAGCCCCCCGGCCGCATGCGCGGCCTCGACCAGGTCCCGGCGATGGTCGGGGTTGGTGACATCACCGGGTACCGCCACCACCTCGTCTCCCATGGCTTGGATCAGCTCCTCACCGTCGCGTGCGTCGGCGATCACGACCCACCCTGCGCCCACGAGGGCACGGGCCGTGGCCCTACCCAGCCCCCGTGATGCTCCGGTGACGATTGCTACTCGTTGATGAAGGTCACTCATGGCAAACAAACTACAAGTTCAAGTTAAGTTTATGTCAACCCCCCCCTTTGCTCTGCGGGGAGCGAGGATGGGGAGCAACCGGGTCGGCTACCGTCCCGTCGCCATGATCGAGTTCCTCGACCTCTACGACGTCGCTCTCCTGGTGCTGGGATTGGCGGCCTTCGGGGTGGTGGGGCTGCCCAGGGTGCTGGCGAACCGGCCCCTGTCGTACCCGATCATCTATGTGGCCGGCGGGATCCTCCTCTTCTCGTTGCCTCTCGGTTTCGAGGGGCCCAACCCGATCCGGCTCAGCGAGCCCACGGAGAGGCTGACCGAATTCGGTGTCATCGTCGCCCTCATGGGGGCAGGCATCGGGATCTCCCGCCCGTTCGGCTGGCGAGAATGGCGGACAACCTGGCAGTTGCTCGGCATCACAATGCCTTTGACGATCGCGGCCGTCGCCTTGCTCGGCTGGGCAGCGTTGGGTTTGGTGCCGGCGACGGCAGTCCTGTTGGGAGCTGTATTGGCTCCGACCGATCCGGTTCTCGCCTCCGACGTCCAGGTACGAGGTCCGGCGGAGGAGGAGGAGGACGACGAGGTTCGCTTCTCTCTGACCTCCGAGGCCGGCCTCAACGACGGGCTCGCCTTCCCCTTCGCCAACCTGGCGGTTCTCATGGCCATAACAGGGACTTCACCTGGCAACTGGTGGGCGGATTTCCTCTTCATCGAGGTGCTCTACAAGCTTGGAGTTGGCACCGTCGCCGGGTTGGTGGCGGGGTGGCTGCTGGCGTTCGCCATCTTCGACAGACGTTCGCCACTGCCTCCGACGATGGATGGGATGGTGGCACTGGCCGCCACGCTCATAGCCTTCGCCGGAGCCGAGATCGCGGGCGGTTATGGCTTTCTGGCGGTGTTCGTTGCCGCGGTGATGATCCGGCGATCGGAGCGCCAGCACGAGTATCACCAGGTGATGCACAACTTCGTAGGCCAGATCGAGCGGCTGGTCACCGCGGTCCTGCTGATCCTCTTCGGTGGTGCCATCTCCGCCGGCTTGTTGAGTGCGTTGGAGTGGCCAGATGTCGTCGTCGCCGTGGCGATCGTCCTCGTCATCCGACCGGTCACGGGCTGGCTCGGGCTGGTGGGAACCGGCGCGGGAGGACTGGAGCGCCGGGCGATCGCCTTCTTCGGGATTCGCGGCGTGGGGTCGTTCTACTACCTGGCCCATTCGATGAACCAGATGGGGTTCACCGATGGCGACCGTTTGTGGGCGATCGTGGGCCTGGTGGTGATCATCTCGGTCGTGTTGCACGGAGCCACCGCCACGCCCGCCATGCGACGGATGGATCGGTTGCGCTCGGCCGCCGGTTGACCCCCATGCAAGTGCCCCTCCGACACGCGAGTATGAGTGGTATGGACACATGGGATGCAATTCGCTCGAGACGCAACGTGCGGGAGTATGAGGACCGCCCGATCGACGACGACGACCTCACCCGTATCCTCGAGGCGGCGAGGAGGACGCCCTCCTCGAAGAACGAGCAGCGCTGGCACTTCGTGGTCGTGCGCGATCGGGATCGGCTGCAAAGGCTTTCGGCGATCTGGCGTGGCGCCCGGCACATCCCTGGCTCTGCTGTCACCATCGCGCTCGTGGGTTCCGACCCCGACGAGCCGCGGGTCAGGGAGTCGATTGCCTACGACATGGGCCAGGTGACCATGAGCATCATGCTCGCCGCCGCCGACCTCGGGATCGGCAGCGGCCACTCTTCTGCACATGAGGTGGAGGTCGGCCGTGAGGTGTTGGGGCTGCCCGATGGCCAGCGGGTCTGGTGGCTGATCGGTCTCGGGTACCCGGTGGATCGTCCGTTGCAGCCGATGGCGAACCCGGATCGTCGTGCTCTGGACGATCTGGTCCACTACGAGACGTGGTGATCCTTCAAGAGAGTCCCGGCACCGTTAGGCGGTGTCCGACTCGATCAGCCGCTTGAGTGTCTCCAGGTCGGATCGCAGATCACCGGCGTACATGCTCACCACCACCGACTCGGTGAGCCTCCCGAAAAACCCTCCAAAGCCTTCGGACTCGGTGAGCCAGTCGAGACGAGTGCCGTTCGCCGTTGGCTCGTAGTGCTGGGTCACCCGGAAGGGAATCGGGGACTCGACCGTCTTGCTGACGAAGTGTTCCGGCGGGTCGAATTGGATCACCTCGTAGACGAAGTCGATCCGTCGCCCGGCCACCCTGACCGTACCGCTGACCCTCGCCCCTACCTCCAACGGTCCCTTCTCCAGCTTCTCGTATCCGACGATGTTGCGGCTGTATCTCGGCACGTTTCGAGGATCGGTCGTGAAGCGGAACACCGCTTCGGGAGAACGTTCGATGATGATGCTTTCCTCAACAGCGGGCATGATCGCTCCCTTCGGTGTCTTGGACTTCCGACGCGTATCGGGTGACGGTCATTGGACAGGAAGGTGCTCAATTTCCGCTCAAGCGTCCGTGTCCTGATTACGTCAGCCCGACGGGCAAGCATCCAGGTGCAAGTAGGTCTGGCACTCCTCGATGGTGAACCCTCTCGTGACGCGACTGCGGGCGATGTCGACGAGCTCATCCACGTCGATGGTGAGGATCAGTGCGTTGGGGCCGGTCTGCGGGGTGACGAGGAGATGACTGGAGTTGAGGAACTCGACGTTCTGCACCGACTGCTCGTCGAGGGACATGGCCTGGAGTGGAGATCCGGTCTCGAGGTCCCAGATCCTCACCAGACCTGAGACATCAGAGGAGGCGATCATGCTCGAGTCGGGGCTCACACCGAGGTCGTGAATGTGTCCTCTGTGTCCTCTCAACGATCTGATGAGCTCCCAGGTGGCGGTGTCGATCACGAGAAGGCTCATATCTGGAGTGGCGCCGATGAGGTGCTCGCCGTCGGGCGTGAAGGCGAAACGGGTCATGCGCTCCATAGGAGTGCGCTCGGCCATGCTCCAGGTTGGGGTGTCGTAGACCAGCAGCTCGTCCCTGGTGGAGACGACCAAACGAGCTCCATCAGGATCAAAAGCGATTGTTGGCCCGTCGTTGTGCGGATCGTTTTCGGTCGGGGGCATTAGACGATCGCTGTTGAAGAGCATCCTTCCCGAGCCCGAATCCCAGACGGAGATCGAGCCCGAGATCCCTCCGCTGAGGGCCAGGAGCGATCCATCAGGGGAGAATTCGAGATCGCGCGCCCAGTCCTGGAACGGAGCTCCCGGGCTGGGGACGCAGGGTGGCTGAGGATCGCCCACATCCGAGATAGGCCAGGTGCACAACCCCTCCATCTCCATGACGGATCCTGATTCCAGATCGTGAATTTCGACCAGGCCAATGACCCCCTCTGTGTCCGATCTCTGTGTCGCGAGACGGGTGCCGTCCGCCGACAAGGCCACCGTCTGGCCCGCTCTGTGGTCTATTCGGGCGATGGTCTCTCCTGAGCCAGGATCGAAGACCACAGCCGAGCCACCCTTGGGATGATCTGGGTAGACGAGCAGCGAACCGCGGTCCTCCCGCAATGTCACACTGCCGGCCGTGATCATGCCGGTCCCGACCGGGAACGATCCGACCTCACCCAGGGGAGCCGTTGACCAGACCCGGGCCGAGCCGTCGCCGGCGAAACTGGCCAGACGAGTTCCATCGGAGCTGTACGAGGTCGTCGGGGCTCCCATCACCATGCGGGCGGCACGTCCCGGTCCGCCGATGAGGCTGCCGACTTCCTTGGTCGAGACGACATCGAAGATCTCGATGTTGCCGGAGAAGTCGTAGTGGGCGAACCTCGTACCCTCTTCTTCGAACTGCACGCGTTCGCCTCGTGCGTCATCCAGTAGGCGGACCGACAGGTCGTTTTCGAAGTCGAGGATGGAGAGAACACCGTCGTCCTCCCGCAGTACCGCCCGACTGCCGTCCGGGCTGAGTGTGGCGGAAAAAACGGTCACTGGCGACTGGGCCATTTCCTCACCGGTTGCGGTGTCGATCACGTGGGCGAACTTGTTTTCGGTGAATGCCACATACCGGGCGTCCTTGCTGGTCGACAGGCCACTGCGGTAGTCAGTCGGGTCGATGTCGGCCACATGTGTCATCCGTCCCGATTCGATCTCGAGCAGCGACACCGTTCCCGAGTCATGATCACATCCTGAGCCGAGCACACGCTCGGTGAAGCCGGCGACGAGAACGGGGACCTCGAGATCGATATTCGGGCCGAAGTGTCCGATGTCCCAGATGGGGCATTCACCACCCAGAGCGCGTCCGAGTTGGTTTCCGGTGGTCGCATCCCACGTGTAGATGCCGGGTTCAGCGTCTGAGGGCGGAGCCCCCCAGAGCGGGGACAGGCGAGGCCAACCGATCAGACCGACGATCTCCTCTCCGTCCTGGCTGAAAAATGGGGTGACCTGGAGGTCGGCGGGCAAGTCGATCGACCAGAGGAGGTTTCCCTCCTCGACGTCCCAAACTTCCACTCGTCCGATGCCCGTCAACGCCAGTTTTGTGCCGTCGGGACTCAGAGCACCGGTGAAGAAGCTCGAATCGCCGGACCATTGCACAGTCCAGAGGAGCCTGTCGTGATAGAGCGCCTCGTGTAGAGCCGAGACCGTTTCGAATCCGGGTTCGGCCAGTGTGGCCGCCTCGGTTGCGAGAAGCACACTCAACTCGGGATCCTGGTCGAGGACGTTGATGGCTGAGGCAGCCAACTCGCGGGCACTGGCGAGGCTGGCATTGGTGGTCGCTCTCTCTGCCTCGGCAGCAGCCCTGCGGCCCTGGGTGAAGGCAAGACCGGCCAGAACCACGGCGATCCCGGTCACACCCGCCAGCACGCCGGTGAGAATCCGGCGTCTTCTCCGGCGGGCTGCTCCTGCCGCCCGGTCTTGCTCCAGTGACGCTTCCAGGAACGCCCTCTCCTCAGAGGCCAGGTAGGTGGACTCCAGAAGGTTCTGAAACGAGACCAGACGTGATCCGGTGAGGAGATAGCCGGGGTCCCGGTCGGCGGTCTCCCACTCCTGGAGAGCCACTTGGAGCCTCCTGGTGACGATGAGAGCCTCACGCTCCTCATCGATCCATGTCCTCAGCCGGGGCCATTCCCGGAGCAGAGCCTCATGAGCGACCTCGACTGTGGGTCCACGGGTAGCGGGGTCGCGATCGGCGAGCAGGAGACGTTCGGTGACGAATGGTGTGAGGATGCGGTCGAGGTCGGACTTCGCCACATCGAGGGATTCGAGCTCACTCAATCGGACACGCCGACGAATGTCCCGGGTGTCCTCGTCGACGGTGACGAGACGAAGCATGATGTCACGTGTCATCTCCTGAAGTCGAGGTGGAAGCTGGTCGTATACGGCCTCGGCTTGCCCTGCAAGCGCTCCCGCCACCCCGCCGATGCGCTCGTAGTCCTCACTGTCCAAGATGTTGCTTCGGCGGTTCTCGACGAGCTCCGTCAACGCGTACTGGAGGAGGGGAAGGCCTCCTGGCCGGTCGGCGACCTCCTGGACGATCCGTCCGACCAGGCCCGGCTCCCAGTTCAGTCCCGCTGCCTCTGAGGGCGAGACGATCATCTCCACTAGCTCGTCCCGGGTGGGGCGGAGAACCGTCACCTGGCCGTCCCTGAAGTGGCGGCCCAGGCGCTCGTCGGAGAGGGGCCGGTCGTACAGGTCGGCTCGCAGAGTTGCCACCACGCGGACCCGGGTGTCTTCTCTCTCGACGGCGTCGGCCAAGAGATCGATGAAGTCTCGTCGTTCCATTGGGTCCCGGGTGACCGTGAACACCTCTTCCAGCTGATCTATGACCACCAGGAGCTCGCCGTCCGAGTCGTCGAGCAGTCGTTCGGCTGTGGCATGCAGGCCTTCGTCGGCCAGCGTCACGCCGGCGCGTGCGGGAACAGAAGCCAGAGCGGCGAGAGAGGAGTCCAGCGACTCGGTCGGGCGCACGCCGGGGGTGATGACGGTGTGAAACCATCTGGTTGAGCCGTCGATGGCTCCATTCATCAGTGCCGGGAGGAGACCGGCCCGTACCACCGACGACTTCCCCGAGCCCGAAGGGCCGACCACGGTGACGAAGCGGTGGCTCCGCACTGCCGTGACCAGCTTTTCCACCAGCTCGGCGCGACCATGAAAGTCACGTGCATCGGCCTCTTCGAAGGCGCGCAACCCTTTGTATGGATTGCGCGACACCGTCGGTCGGCCGACCTCTGGCTCTCTACCGAGGGCCCTGTCGAGCTCGGTGAGGAATGCCGCCGCACTCGGATATCTGTGGGAGGGATTGGTGGCTGTCGCCCGGTCGAGGATCTCCGAGATGGCGAGATCGTCGATGAGTAGCCGGGAGATCCTCCCCAGGGCGTAGATGTCGGCGGCGGCTGTCAGTCCCGTGGAGGAAACCTCCGGCGCCCTGAACTCGGAACTTTCCGACACGACTTCGACGATCTCGGAATCGAGCAGACGGGCGGTGATGTCGAAGTCCGACAGATATGCGTTGCCCGATGCGTCCAGCAGGATGTTGGCCGGTCTCAGATCTCCGTGGAAGATCCCCTGACTGTGAGCGTGGTCCAGGGCCTCACCCACATGGTGGAGGACGTTGCGGGCTGAGGCCTGGTCGATGGGCCCTTGGCGGATCGCCTCCTCGAGAGATCCACCCTTAAGCAGCTGGAGCACGAGGTAGGCCCCGTGGCTGTCACGCCAGAAGTCGATGAGAGGCACGATGCGAGGATGTGCCAGTCGGGCGACGGTGCGGGCCTCGGCCTCGAAGCGATGGATGAATCGGGGATGGTTCGCCAACTGGGCGCGGATCACCTTGATCGCCACCTCACGTCCGACCGAAGGCTGGTAGGCGCGGTAGACCACACCCAGCGCTCCGTCCCCGATCTTCTCCCGGATCTCGTATCCCGGTAGCGAAAGGCCACCGCTTCCCAGCCCCTTTTGGGTCTCAGCTGTGGGACGGAGGTCGGGGAACTCGGAGGGGAGCCCATCGAAGACGAGCTGACCCACTCGCTCAGGGACGGCGAATCCGGCCAGCTCGTGGTCACCCAGGTGTCTCACCTGGAGGCCCACCACCGGCGAGGCGGCGATCTCGGTGTGGACTGCTCCCGACACCAGCACCTGTCCACCATTGGCTGTCGATGCAAGACGTGAGGCTCGTGTCACCGGAGGACCCTGAAAGTTCTCTCCTCTGGTCTCAGCTTCGCCTATGTCGATGGCCATGCCGACGTGTAGGTCACCGAGGGTTCCCCAATCGGCCTCGGCGAGATCTCGTTGTGAGCGCTCGGCGGCATCCACGGCCGAGCTCACATCGGGGAATGCGGCCAGCGACCTCTCCCCTGCCTGTCTGAAGAGTCGCCCACCTGCCGGGGCCACCGCCTCGCCGAGGATGCGGTCGAGGGTTGCTAGGGCGTCGGCAGTGGCCTGGGGGTCGCGGTCCCACGCGTCGTCCAGGTCCTCGACTTCCGCTGCGAGGAAAGCGAGACGTTGCGTAGTCGTCCATCCCGTTGCCCGGTTGAGATCCTCGTCGTGGCGGAGGATTGCCAGCTCGAGGTCCTGGAGATTCTGGGAAGGCTCCAGACCCAACTCCTCGGCGAGGTAGTCACGGGTTCGCTCGTAGGCGCCCAGCGCGGCGGCCTGACGTCCCGACCTGTATAAGGCGATCATGTGTTGAGCGCGGAATCGCTCGCGGAGTGGGTGCTCTTCGGCCAGGGCCCCCACCTCGGGGACGATTTGCTGGTGTCTTCCCGAGGCGAGCTCGGCGTCGAACCTGAGTTCGACGGCTGTCAGTCGTAGCTCCTCGAGCCTTTGCACCTCGGCCTGAAGCCCTTCGACCTCATAGAGGTCTGTATAGGGGCGGCTCCGCCACATGGCGAGCGCCTTTCGTAGCTTGATGCTCGCTTCGCCTGGAGCGGTGGCGATCAGGATCTGTGAGTCCTCCAAGGTTTGTTGGAACACCAGTGCATCGATCTGCTCTGGCCGAACGTCGAGTCGGTAGCCGTCGCCGACGCGGGTTATCTCAGTGCCGAGGAGGGCCCGCAGGTTGGAGACATAGGTGTGAATCGACCGTCGATAGGTCTCCGGAGCCTCCTCACCCCATACGGCCGAGATGATCCGCCCGACGCTGAGAGGCTGGTTGGGGTGGGCGAGGAGCATTGCCAGCACCGACCGCTGCTTGGGCGCCCCCAACTCGATCGCGGCGGAACCACGCCGGGCCTCGAGAGCCCCCAGAACCGAAAATTGCAGGTCGGCACCGACGAGTGTCGCGGCAGTGGTCTCTCTCACATGACGCCAAGTATGGCGGACCGGCTCAACGCCTGCTCAAGAGGACACCTGATTTTGGCCACGCGCTCAGGTCAAACGTGACGTTTAGTGAGCGTTGAGAACCTCCCCATAGGTTGCGGGGAGTGAGCAGGGTCTACGGAAGGAGGCTCACATGGACGGAATGCGAAAGCTGGGAGTTCTGGTCACCGCGGTGGCGCTGGCGAGAGGGAGTGTGAACATGCGTATTCGATTCATTGCCTTACTCACTGGAGTGATGCTGGTGCTAGTCATGGCCGCCCCGGCGATGGCCGCACCGGGAGCCAAGCACGGTTCCTGTGAGGATCTTGGTCAGGCGTTCGCCGCCTGGGCACGGGGTGAACTTCCTGCCGAGGCCGGGCACCCAGGGACTGTCATGCCGGTCCTCGCCCAAACGTCGCCGGGCTTCGCCGCCGAGATCATCCATGCGGAGATGACCACGGAGGTGCCGGGCATTCCAGGAACACCCTTCTGCGAGGCGCACCCGACGAAGTAGAGAACTGTCACCACAGGTCGGCGGCCTCCCGGTCGATGACCGAGGAGTGCATAGGTGGGGTTCCTGTGTTGATCAACAGGGCCCCTGCCTGAGACCTTCGTCCGAACTAGGGACCGGAGCAGAGAGCCGGGCTCGACGCCTGGCTCTCATGCTGCTCGTCCACAGGGTCGGTGGGAAGGCTATGAAGCTGTCGCCTGAGTTCTCCGGTGAGCATTGCGCCGCCGGCCCCTGAAATTTCGAGCAAAGCTCAAGACGGTGATGCTGTCCAGCATGTCACGTTTGGTGGTCCTTGAGCGCCCCGCGTTAGTTGTCTAGGTCCGTACCGAAGGGAGCGAGGATGAGGTTGAAGAAGAAATGGCACGTGGTTGTAGTGGCGGTGGCCACGATGCTGATGTTGGTGCCGGCGGCAGGTGCGGACGAGCAATACACATTCGAGTCACCGGTGTACGACATCGCCGCCACTCCGGCCGGGAGCATTCTCGTCGGGGAGAGCGCCGACGGGACATTCGAGGTGAAGGAGATCCGGCGTGGTGAGGTGGGCACCGTCATCGAGGTCGACGCGGAGTCAGCGATCAACGGGTTGGACGCCCTCGGGCGCGGCAACTTCTACCTCACGACGGCCGGAACCGACCTCGCCCAGAACGGAGAGTTGTGGCGGGGGTCACACGGCGCCGTCCGTATGGTCGCCGACCTGGCGGCGTTCGAGCGGAACTACGACCCGGACGCTTTCGCCGGTCCGCAGTGGAAGGACCAGGCATGTGAGGCCATCGATGGCTTCAGTGCGGGGCCGCAGAACAACCCGTTCCACGTGACGGCCCTCTCGGGCGGGACAGCACTGGTGGCCGACGCCGCGGGCAATACTCTGCTATCGGCGACTACGAGTGGTGCCATCGATTGGCGCGCCCTGTTCACTCCGCCGGTGGATGAAGGCAACTGGATGATTCGCTGGAAAGCCGGGGAGGACGAGGACATACCCTGCTATGTGCAGCCGGTGCCCACATCTGTGGCGATCGGACCCGATGGCGACCTCTTTGTGGGCGAACTGACGGGGGCCCTCTCCTTAGAGGACGGTGTGTTCCCGATCGGTCTCTCCCGAGTGTGGAGAATCGACTCCGGCGCCAACAACGTGGTCTGCTCGGAGATCGTTCCGTCACCTCGATGCGAGTTGCTGATCGACGGTCTGACGTCGGTGATCGATCTCGCCTTTGGCCCCGACGGCCTTCTCTATGTCGTCGAGTACGACGAGAGCAGCTGGCTGGCCGCGTTCGTGCCTGGCACGGCCTCTGGTGGGACTGTCAGCGCATATGACACCCAAGGGAATCTGGTCGATGTCGTGGCCTCTGGCCTGGAGTTTCCCAGTGCGATCACCTTCGACAAGTGGGGCAACCTGTGGCTGCTTGAGAACAACGACACCCGGGAGATCGAGGGGCCCCTTCCGACCGTGAGGGTGCTGGTTCCCTAGGGACCTTCCTCCGAACGAGGGGAAAGAGTAGTGGGCCGGGCTCAGAGCCCGGCCCACTACTTTCAGGACCGGGGAACGGTTGCCGGTTGGTGGGTACGCCGTAATTGCAGGGGGGCGGTCACCACCGCCGTCGCCAGTCTCAGGGCGGCGATCGGCATCATCATCCATCCCGCTGCGCCCTCGGCACCCGGTCCGATCAACCGGGTAGGTCGTTTAGCGACCATTTAGAGCCTCTTCGTACCTTCCTCGACGGACCCGGAGCGAACTCCGGGATGTCCGTACCGAGGAGAATGCCAATGCGACGACGAGTGGGAATGATGTGTATCTGCTGTCCCGATCACCACGATATGCCGACCAGCTCCAAGATCGGTGAGGACAGCCCGGTTGCGACCAGACGAGTCGGCGATGGACAGGGTCTCGGTTACTCCTCGGACTCAGAGCTCGGTCAGGTCTTGGCCGCTGTCACGACGTCACTCCTGGGTCAGACAAGGAGACGAGGATGAGAGCTCTTGTCTCTGGTTGTGGTCCTGGTTCTGTCCGCCACCGCCTGCGGCGGATCGGGAGAAGGCATCAGGGCTGAGACGACGGTCGCTCAGCCCGGCGGGACTACTTTGCCGGGTGCGGCGACCACGTCGACGACTTCGCCAAGTGCGAACGGATGATCCATCGGGCCTGAGGCGAGGTTGGCGTCATCCCGGCGGCGGAAGTGGACCACTGTGTGACTCGAGTGTGGGAGCTAGGGATGGATCCTTCAGTAGCCGGCCGGCTATCCAGACGCCAACACGCTGTGACGTATCTTCCAACCCTTCGTCGTCAGGCTCCAGATTGTGACATATCGTCCTGTGGCGACTTCCTCGTCCGCGTTGGTGATGATGTAGCGACCCAGCTCGGTAGTGACGTGGTCGTTCGCTCCGAGAGAGACCTCTAACGTCTCCAGCACCAGGCCCAAAACCCCATCTCTTAGTTTGTCCTAGCAATAGCGCTCGATCGCGGAAACCCCTTCCAAGACTTTGCTTTCTGATGGGAGCAGTTGGGCGGATTCTGTGTACAGCGCTGTGAGCGTTTTGATGTCCTGATTCCCAACGGCCTCCGCGAAGCGCCTGTTCGCGTCTTCGATATCCAAACGAGTCAGGCTCTCACGGCTGTCGACGAAGGCAGGATCGAGTCTCGAGGCCTTTTCGAAGTGCTGTCTGGCTTCGTCAAGGCGTCCAGTGTGAAGGAAGAGCTTGCCCAGAGAGTGATGAGGCCTGGGCTGGTCAGCGGCGAGTTTCGCGTAGCGACGAAAAGCTTGTTCCGCTCCTTCGTAGTCCTCCTCTTGGAGAGCCACGTAGCCGAGCCAGTTGTGCGCTTGGGCGAAGGTCGGATCGCGCTGGAGGGCACGCTGGAACTGCTCCTTCGCTTCGTCCAATCGTCCCAGATTCCACAGGTACCGGAGACCCAGGTATGTCGGCAGATACGGGTCGCCCCGATAGCGATCGGCCAGGTCATGAAAGATGGAGACGGCGAGTTCAACATCGTCTTCCCACAGGAAGGCGCAGAAGGCATCGACCATCTTGCGTTCGTCTTCGGTGACACGTCCTCGGTTGGCCTGTGCCGAATCGAAATATCGCTTGCGCTCACGGGGATTGGACATACCTCCACGGTGGAGGTACGCCAGGACGAACTCAGAGTCGGCGGAGATAGCCGCATCCAAGTGCGCGCATGCCTGCGCGGGTTGATAGTGGAAGGCGGCATGCCGGCCTAGCTCGAAGTGCTGCCGCGCCTCATCGGAGGTGGTTGTCACCGGGAGCATGTTGAGGTCAGTCGATGGACTCATTCCCTGGATTATTGGGTTGGACGCGGCCATCGGATGCGGGTATCTCCTGGTGGCATGAGCGGGCATCCTATCCCTCTGCTTTCTGGGCTCACGTCCGCGCCACTGGCGACAGGGTCTGGTCGGGTGTGGCGCCGTCAAGGGCTCACCCGGTCCGGAGCATCATTCACGTTCGGAGCTCAGGACATCCGAGTCAGGCGTGGGTTGGAAAATAGGGAGAGGTCGGCAGCCTCCAGCGTCAAGGAGAAAACAGTCCATTGACCATCCGTGAGCCGATGGGGCCACCCAGCCCGATGGGCCCGCCCCAGCTGTGACCCGCCCTGTGGCAAAGGGCAGCCTTAACGCAGCTTTAATCGATACCCGACATCGTGCTCAGCACCCGCTCCGCATGGGGGACACCGGATGCTGACCACTGATGTAGCTTTGCAGGACGCCAGCAAGGCATGCGCTGTGGAATACCGAGTCTTGGGTCCGCTCGAGGTGACGAGAGCTGATGTCGCTGTGCCGGTGAACGGACCCAAGCAGCGCGCCCTTCTGATCTTCTTGCTCCTCCACGCCAATCAGGTGCTATCGACTGACAGGATCGTGGACGCTCTTTGGGGTGACGAGGCCAGCGGCGGTGAAGTGGGGACCTTGCGGGTCCACGTGGCGAACCTGCGCAAGACACTCGAACCCGACCGACTCAGCGGCGCTGATCCGGAGGTGCTCATTACGCAGCCACCGGGCTACCTGCTCCGTGTAGACGCCGAAGGAATCGACTTCCACCGCTTCGAAAACCTGGTCACAGCGGGCCGACGAGCACTCCACAGCGATCCCGATCGGGCCTGTGAGCTCCTCAGGGAAGCCCTGGGCCTTTGGCGAGGATCTGCCCTCGACGACGTGTCCTATGAGGCATTTGCTCAAGCAGAGATTCATCGCCTCGAAGAGGTGCGCCTGTCTGCAATGGAGGATCTGAACGAGGCACGCTTGGCGAAGGGCGAGCACTCCGACCTCATCGGCGAGCTCGAGTCAGCTGTGGCGGCTCATTCGCTGCGCGAGCGACTCTGGAGCCAGCTCATGCTGGCCCTTTTCCGCAGTGGTCGACAGGCCGACGCTCTTACTGCTTACCAGCGAGTCTCCGACATCCTCGGCCAAGCGGGATTGGAACCCGGCTTGGAGTTGAGACTGCTGGAGGACCGAGTGCTGGTCGGCGATCCCTCCCTCCTCACTCCCAACCTGAAGATCGGGCCTCATCGCCTCCCTCCGGCGGAACGCTCGACACTGATCGGACGTCAGCACGACCTGGCTGAGCTCCGATCTCGATTCGCCAACACTCGTCTCCTCACTCTGACCGGATCCGGGGGTGTGGGAAAGACGAGGCTCGCCCAACGTCTCGCTTGGATGGAGGTCGAGGAGCCTGCAGAGGTCTGGTGGGTGGAGCTGAGCGAGCTCACCGACCCACAACGAATCCCCGAGCAGATCGCCGCAGCGGGAGGGTTGTCGCAAGGTCCGGGCTTCGAGACGGTCGAGCTCCTTCTACGGCTGATCAAGACGAGAGAGTTGGTGATCGTCTTGGACAGCTGTGAGCACGTGATCGACCCAGCCGCTCACGTCGTGGACCGTCTTCTGACGGGCGCACCGAAAGTCAGATTTCTGGCCACCAGCCGGGAGCCTCTTCAAGTGGACGGAGAGCTCGTGTGGCGCGTCTCCTCACTGGCCACTCCCGATCCCGCCACTCCAACAGACGAGCTGGCGGAGTACCCCAGCGTCGAGATGTTCATCGAGCGCACCCTGGCCAGAGGTGTCGACCTGTCGCCAGAATCTCTTCCAGAGGTGGCGTTGATCTGCCGACGGCTCGACGGCATTCCACTCGCCCTCGAGCTGGCCGCGGCCCGTACCTCGACTCTCACGCCTGCCGAAATCAGCCAGCGCCTGGCCAACCGATTCTCGCTCCTGGAAAGAAGCGGACGAACCGCCATCGCCAGACACCGCACATTGGAGGCGGCGTTGGACTGGAGCTTTCAGCTTCTCGATGCAGCCGATCAGCTGCTGCTGAGTCGCCTGGCGGTTTTCGTGGCCAGCTTCGACCGGTCGGCGGCCCGACAGGTATGTGCGTTCGACCCCCTGACCGAACAAGACGTCGAGACCGGATTGGAACGGCTGGTGGAGAAGTCACTGGTCGAACCGACGAATAACCCTTCCGGCAGGCGTTTTCGACTGACGGAATCCGTGAGAGCACTGGCGTGGGATCGCCTACCCGATGAACACGAAGCTCTACTGAGCAGGTATCGGAACTGGGCTCTACGGCTGGCAGTTGTCGGTAGCCGGGAGGTGCTCCGTGATGAAGACGTCTGGCTTCCCAAGCTCGAGGCAGCTCACGAAGATCTGCGGGCAGGCTTCGACGAGTTGGTGCAGCAAGGAGAGATCGACGGAGCTGTTCGCCTCGCCGGCTCACTGGGAGGTTATCTCATGTGGCGACGCACCAACGAGGCGCTGAAATGGCTGGAAATGGCGATGGCCAAAGCTGAAGCCTCGCCCGAGAAGGTCAGGCCATCCACCCGGGCCGTCGGTTTGCTGGCCCTCGGCGTCTTTCTCTGCTACCACAACCGGCTCTCCGAGGGCCAAGCTCACCTTGCCGACGCGTGGGACCTCTACACCGACCTCGGCCATGCCGAAGGCTTGCTGTGGGTTCACTACCAGCAGAGCTATTTCCCGTTATCGGGCGACGTCGAGGAGTCAATCCGGCACGCCCGGGAGGCCTCCAATCTGGCCAGCCAGCTCACCGACCCCGCTCCCAAGGCATACGCCACTACCCGTCTCGCCGAAACGCTGCTCCTGCGGATCGTTCAGACCAACAGTTCCTCCGTCGAGCTCGAAACTGTTATTGCACTTTGTCACGACGCCTTGGACTACTGCAAGACGATGCCGAGGCCGATTGCCGCCGCCATGGCGAGGATCGTGCTCGGACACGCATTGGCACTCTGCGGCGACGGCATTGCAGGGTTGGGCATGGTGGACCAGGGGGTCAAGGAACGCACCCGGTATGGCTTGGGAATCCCATGTGCGCTCGAGTTGGTCTCGGCCGGTCAACTCGCATTCCGACTGGGTCATGAGAGCAAGTCGCGAACTCAGGTTCGGCGAGGACTCGAAGCGCTCAAGGACCTCGGCATCATGCCCGCGGTCCGACCAGCGCTGGTCAGTGCTGCCGACATACTGTGGAAGTCGGCTCCCGAAATCGCCGCCCGCATCGTCCGGAGCGCTGAGCAGATGCCGTCGTCGAACTATCAGGGTGCAGTCATCTTCGACGACAGTTCGACCATCGCACGACTCCGCTCGGAGCTGCGACAGGAGGCCTCCTCGGCTGGAGAGCCGGAGGGTCTGTTGGAACCCGAGGAAGCGATCGACCTGGTCCTGGCACATCTCTGAGCCCACAACCCCGCCCGATCAAACCTCCATAAAGCCGGTTTGGGCGAAGTTTGATGGTCAGCCGAGAGGTTGCAGTCCATGCAACCTCGGCTTCGAAGCGCAGTCGTGGGAACCGCACTGGCCATGCTCTTGCTGTCGGGGGAACCAGACGCCTCCACCGCTGGTCGGGCGCCCATCATCGACGCGACGCCCTCGGAAGATCAGGAAGTCAGTGCCATCGAGGTCTCACTGGAACCCGAGATGGACATCGCGAACGGGTCGCGGGCCCAACGCGAGCGTCTGGAGGAGGCGGTGAACAGATTCACCTTGCTGGGACTAGCCCTACCCGATCTCGAAGTCGTGTTCGAGGAAGACGTAGAGAGCTGCGGCGGGCATCACGCCTACTTTCAGCCACGGGATTCCAAATGGAGAATCCGAATCTGTTCCGAGCTGGAGTTCCTCTACGAGCATGAGCTAGCCCACGCCTGGGAACGCGCCAATCTCACCAATGAAGCTCGACTCGAGTTCATGGCTCTGCATGAATACTCCACCTGGGCAGACAAGACGGTGCCGTGGAACGAGCGAGCCGGCGAGTGGGTCGCCGTGGTGGTGCAACAGGGCCTGGCGGGCTTGCCCCTGCCAGCTGAGATCTCGAGGGAACACGAGCGACGAGTCCGGGCCTTTGAGTTGCTCACTGGAAGGCCGTCTTCTCAGCTCGTCGCATGGTGTGCTGAACGGGCCGCTCGCAGAGACGGAAGCCGGCCTGACGTCGAGCTATGCCCGTCGCCCGAGGATCAGTAGGTACCAAGCAGAAGCACTGCAGACCCCCATTAGGTGTCTGCGCCCCCTTGCCGCGGCCCCTCGTGTCGGATCGTCCTCGGCGATGTCTTCAGCGTCCCAGACCGATGTCGCCGGTATGCCCCAGGAGTCGCAGGTCATCGAAGAGGGATGTGTGTGCGTGCCACGCAGGCCCTCCTGTTTGGAGCGTTTTTGGAGCGGTGGGTAGTCACCTTGGTCACGACGGTCGTCAGGCGCAGTGTTGCCTTGAACCGGCCGGGGCTCGGAGTAGGAGGCTCCGAGGAGAGGGGCGCGATCACGAGCCATCGTGTCGTGAGAACCGTGATGGGATGCCCTAGTAACTGGCATCCCACGGACAGAGAAGGAGAGCGAATCATGACCATGAGACTGCGAATTTGGATAGCGCTGCTACCGGTGGTGGCACTACTGGCGGCCTTGGCACTGATACCGGCGTCAGCCGGGGCCAGTCCCTTCGGATTCCCGCCGGGCATCTACACCACCACGATCACCGATGCCGACTATCCGCCCGGCTTCCCCGAGGAGGGGAAGGCGCCCGGAACTTGGACAAGCGAGTTCACCGCGGATGGACGGGTCATCGTTACCCATGAGGCCTTCGCCGGGGTGCTGGTCGAGGGCCGCTATGTCTCCAACCCGGCCCGGCTGGTGGTGACCGACGAGTCGGGCCCCTTCGCCTGCTTCAACCTGAATCCCGGCTGGGCAACGGCCGTCTACGGCTGGAGCTTCGATGGAAACCAGTTGACGCTGACGGCGGTTCGCGACGCCTGTTTCGCGCGGGCCATCGTGTTCACCGCACATCCATTGCAGCTACAGCCGTAGCTGGGGCGACACAGGGTTCTAGACACAGTGAGCAGGATCGAATGGTCGGTTGGGGTACGACCGTTCGATCCTGCCCCGCCACGGACCACATCGGCAGGATGAGAGCTCGTCTCCGACCGCGGCCCGGCGTATCTCCGAGGTCGGCTGCTTACGGCGGGCGGTCGAAGGAAGCACCCCCTGGGCAAGAAGCGTATGTTCAGGGCGTGGACATCCGGGTCCTTGGTCCGGTGGAGATCCTGGTGGATGGAGTGGGGGCGCCTTTGGGTGGGCCACGTCAGCGCGCCCTGCTCGCCCTCCTGGTTGCCGCCACGCCCCGTGTGGTCCCTGTGGACAGGCTCATCGAGGGGATCTGGGGAGAGGAGCCCTCCGCCGGAGCCCGCTCCACGCTGCAGACCTATGTCTCCAACCTGCGCCAGGGCCTCGGCGACGCCTTGAAATACGAGAACGGCGGTTACCGGCTTGCGGTGGAGCCTGAGCTCATCGACGCCGCTCGGTTCGTGTCGCTGCTGGAACAGTCCCGGACCGGGGTGGTGACGGATGCCGCCGAGACGGCGGCCCGTCTGCGGCAGGCCCTGGGGCTGTGGAGGGGAAGGCCCTACGCCGACCTGGTCGATGTGCCCGGTTTGGAGGAGGAGGTCCGGTGGCTCGAGGAGCGGCGCCTGGAGGCGGTTGAGCTACGTATCGACGCCGAGCTGGCGGCGGGACGTCACGGAGAGCTGGTGGCGGAGTTGGATGCGCTGGCGGAGGAGCATCCCACCCGGGAGCGTTTCAGGGCCCAGCACATGCTGGCGTTGTACCGCTCGGGGCGTCAGGCCGAGGCACTACGCGCCTTCCAGCGGACCGAGTCCTATCTGTCCGAAGAGCTGGGGCTGAACCCGTCCCGGGAGTTACAGGACCTGGAACTGGCGATCCTCTCCCAAGAGGACTCTCTGTTGGACGGTATCGGACGGGCGGTGACGCAACGTTTGGCGTTTCTGGTAACGGACATCGAGGGCTCGACGCGGCTTTGGGACCGGCTTCCCCGGGCGATGGCGGCTGCGTTGGCGGCACAGGACCGGATTTGGCGGCAGGCGATAGAGGCAGCGGGTGGTCGGGTCTTCAAACACACCGGGGACGGGGTTCTGGCCGCCCTTCCGGACGCAGGAGCGGCGGCAACCGCGGCGGAGTCGGCGCTGCGAGAGATGTCCGGTGCGGATTGGGGCGAGGTGGGTGAGCTGCGGGTGCGTGTGGGAATCGACCTGGGTGAGGCCGAGGCGCGGGGCGGAGACTTCTACGGTCCCCCGGTGAACCGGGCGGCGCGCTTGTGCTCCTTGGCTCATGGCGGTCAGGTGCTGATCTCGTCCACAACCCAAACAGAGCTTGCTGCGTCGGCGTCGGTGGGTCTGCAGGTGCGTCAGTTGGGGGAGTATCGATTGCGCGGTGTGGCAACTCCGGAGCGGGTGTCACAACTGGTCTTCGTCGGTCTGCCCGCCGACTTCCCTGATCTGCGGGTCGATGCGGACCCCGCCCTGGACGAGCAGGCGTCGATGGTGTCGTTGCCGGGGTATGAGGTGAGAGAGCGTATCGGTCAGGGCGCGTTCGGCGTGGTGTGGCGGGCGTATCAGCCTTCGGTGGGCCGGGAGGTGGCGGTGAAGGTGATCCGTCCCGAGTTCTGCTCTGATCCGGCGTTTGTGCGTCGTTTCGAGGCGGAGGCACGGACCGTCGCCCGGCTGGCTCATCCACACATCGTCCCTTTGATCGATTTCTGGCGTGATCCAGACATTGCCTACCTGGTGTTGGGGTTGATGCCGGGCGGTTCTCTCGGCTCTGCGCTGGCGGCCGGGACGGTTGACCAAGCCATGGGCCGGCGTGTCCTGGCTCAAATCGGCGCGGCGTTGGATCACGCCCACTCCCAGGGCTTGTCTCATGGTGATGTGAAGCCGGCGAATGTGCTTCTCGATGCAGCCGGTAACGCCTACCTGTCCGATTTCGGGATAGCAGCGAGACTGTTGGACGCCCAGATGGTGGCGTCGGTGTCATCGGCCCCCGAGTTCCGGGCACCTGAGGAGCAGGTGACCGGTCCCACCCCGGCAGCGGATCTCTACTCGTTGGGAGCGATGGCGGGCGTGCTGTTGGAGGGATCCCCGGAGTTGGATGTTGTCCTCTCTCGAGCCACCGCCCCCGATCCTGATGACCGGTATCAGACAGCAGTCGAGTTTGTGTCCGCTGTCGACGAAGTGTTGGATGTCGACCCCACCGAGACGATACGGCCGGTGGTGACGCGTAACCCGTACAAGGGGTTGCGGGCATTCGACGAAGGTGACGCCGTCGACTACCACGGACGGACCGAGCTGGTTGCAGCATTGGTGGCCGCCGTCGGAGAGCGTCGCTTCGTTACCGTGGTCGGCCCCTCCGGATCGGGCAAGTCGTCGGCGGTCCGAGCCGGACTCCTGCCTGCACTCACCGATGGAGCCATCACGGGCTCCGACAGCTGGTACACCACGGTCCTCACTCCCGGACCCCACCCCCTCGACTCGCTCGCAGAGGCACTCGAGCAAATATCCGACCGGCCTGTTGACGCCACCGACTTCGAACGCGTG
Source organism: uncultured Acidimicrobiaceae bacterium (assembly GCA_964645875.1). Classification (GTDB taxonomy): domain Bacteria; phylum Actinomycetota; class Acidimicrobiia; order Spongiisociales; family ZC4RG35; genus JANQRA01. Next base: position 9,967 of record CAZYCX010000018.1, on the reverse strand, counting down.
CCGCTGGTTCTGGACATGTTGAGAGGTGATGAGGACTCCGAAATGGTGTTGGTGGTCGACCAGCTCGAAGAATTGTTCACGCTGGTCGATGATCCTGCCGAGCGGGACCGCTTCGTCGAGCTGTTGGTTTCCGCCGCTGAGGATGAGAGAAGTCGGGTCCGGGTAGTGGCGACCCTCCGAGCCGACTTCTACGACAAGCCCCTGGAAGAGGAGCGACTGGGGCGATTGGTCCGTGACGGTCTGGTCACCGTTCTCCCTCCCACCCGGGACGAACTCTTGGAGATGATCACCTCACCCGCCCAGACGGTCGGCCTACGGTGGGAGCCGGGGCTTCCCCATCGAATCGCCGAGGATGTAGTGGATCAACCGGGAGGTCTCCCTTTGCTCCAATACGCCCTGACCGAGCTTGTGGAGCGGAGGACAGGGGATCTGATTACAGGCGACGATTACGGACGGATCGGCGGTGTCCCCGGTGCCCTGGCCACACGGGCCGAAGCCACATTCGGCCGACTCACACCCGCCCAGCAGCGAGCCGCCCGCCGGGCAATGCTCCGGCTGGTCACCGTCGGCGAAGACAGCGACGATACCCGACGAAGGGTCCGCCGCAGCGAGCTCGAATCGCTCGAGATTCCCCGACCCGATCTCGAGGCAGTCCTCGACAGCTTCACAGCGCAGAGGCTTTTCCTCGCCGACCGCGATCCCCTCACCAGGGGGCCCACCGTCGAGGTGGCCCACGAGGCCATTTTGCGGGAGTGGCCCCGCCTCCGGGGATGGATCGACGATCAGCGTGAAGCTCTCATCCTGGGGCGACGCTTCCGGGCCGCTCTGTCCGAATGGGAGACCAACGAGCGCCACGACGACTATTTGTTGACCGGAAATCGTCTCGCCCCGTTCACCGGGTGGTCCGAGACCACTTCTCTCACGCCCGAGGAGACCATTTACTACCAAGCCTCCCTGGAGCAGGACCAAAGCCAGCGGATGGCGCGTCGTCGTCGTCGTCGCACCCTGACCGGAATTCTTGCAGTCGCCGCCGTTTTGGCTACCACGCTTGGAACGATCGCCGCGGTACAGGCGGGGCGTGCGGGGAGTGAGGCGCGGACCGCCGATGCTCGGCGTCTCGCCGGGGACTCATCACACGCCCTACCTGAAGACCCGGAGCTGGCCATCCTCCTCGCGTTGGAGTCTGCCTACATCTCTCGCGATGCCGGTGAGCCGCTGGTACGGGAGACGATTGCAGCCTTGCAACAGTCGACACAGACCTCGCGTCTCGAGTTCCGTCTCGACGGTGCTTTCCACAGAGTGGCGATCAGCCCCGACGGCCTGTTGTTAGCCACATCGTCGGCGGACGAGTCATCGCCAGCCGATGTCAGCGATGCCGTCGTTATCTGGAGTGCCGTCAGCAGAGAGCGTCTACGAACATTGCCTGGCGAGATAGGCCATGTCGTGGCAGATGTCGCCTTCAGCCCTGATGGCAGTGTCCTGGCAGTGGCTTACTTCGAGCACATCGAAGAGGGTACACCCGGGGGACATGTCGGGCTCTTCGACCCGGTGACCGGGGCGGAGGTGGGTCGTATCGGGAACGGCGGGGTCGTCAGGGTGGCCTGGAGTCCTGATGGGAGGTTGCTGGCCACGCCAACCGCGCGGGTCGTCAACGCCGGCAGGGCCCGGGCGATGCAAGCCAGCGTGTGGGAGTCAACCACAGGTGCGGAAGTGCTGAGGGTTGAAAACGCTGGGTTCGGTGTTGTCTTTGTCGACGAAGAGAATCTTGCGGTCACCGATCTCGACGGGGGAAGTGTGGTCCTCTATGACGTTGTTTCGGGCGAGGAGATTGGTGAGCTCATTGGGGAGCCAACTACCGGGGATCCTGAGGGTCTAAGTGTCGATCCGGAGCGGAACCTGCTCCTGGTCGGTTTTACCAATACCGATCTGGTGGAGTTGTGGGACCTGGAGACCCGGATGTTGTTGTGGTCGGTTTCCGTTCCCGTTTCTTCGATTGTGCAGATCAGCCCGGAGACGGGGGCGATGGTGTCTGGATCCGCCGAGGGGACGGTGAACTTTCATGATCCCGACGACGGGTCGGTGATGGCCACGCTCACAGGGCACATCAGCCCTTTGTATGATCTCGTCTTCTACCCGGGTGGGGAGCGTCTGGTATCGGTCTCCAGCGACGGCGAGACGCGGGTCTGGGACATCACCCCCTCCGGACCCGTTGGTGCGTTTGCCACCGAACGCGGGACCGAACTCGGGGCGACGGTAGGCGCCTTCGGGATGCAGTTCTCCCCCGATGGGGAGGAAGCGGCGGTCGCCGTGACCGGAGCACTCGAGCGCCACGACCTCGAGACCGGAGAGATGATTGGGCACTTCGAAGCTTCGATCTCGTTTTTCCCGGGAGCGTACGTGAGTCCCGATTGGCGGTTGGTGGCATATGTCGATTCGGCCGGAGAGGCCTCGGTCCGTGACCTGGCCACCGGTGACATCGTCACCCGGCTTCCCGCTTGTACCGCGCCCAAGACGTTCAGCCATGATGGCTCTGCCCTGGTCCTCGATGGGGTGGGTCTGTGTGGAGCCGATCCACCTGCGGGCGTCGAGATGAGGAGTCGGGTGATCGATGTTGTCACCGGTGACGAGCTCTTTGACCTCGGCCCCCGTAACTTGGGGTCTGGATGGCCAGGAGCGGCATTCAACCCCGACGGCGTTTTCGAACAGGATCGTTTTCTCGCGGTGACGGTCGACGGCTTGGAGGTCTACGACCTCACCAGCGACGAGCCGGTAGATCTGCTGGCTTCCTACTACGAGGATGCCGAGGCTACCCCGCAACTCACGACTCTTGCCACCAGTGTCGCCTTCGATCCCACCGGGCGTTATCTGGCAACGGTGACCTTTGAGGGCGGAGCCCTCGTCTTCGATCTGGGACAGGTAGCGAACGGGATACCAGCCAGCGACGCAGTGGTGTTCGCCCAGGTCGTGGATGCCGGGCTGATGACGTCGGTGGACCTTGACGCCAACGGTGTGCTCGCTACCGGATCCCTCACCGCTGTTCGTCTCTGGGACATCCACACCGACGAGCACATCCTCGACGTCCCGATGGACGGGGGTAGGGCAGGGTTCGGTCCCAACGGGGACTATCTCTACTACGTCGTCCAATCCGATCGTGGTGGCCTGATCTGGCGTAGGTTGCCCCTCGACACCGACGAGCTCATAACGGTCGCTGAGAAGCGGGTGACCCGTGGCCTCACCGACGACGAGTGCCTCCGCTACCTGGACCCCACTGAGTGCGGATAGATCTAGGTGCCGAACCGGTACACCGCTTCACTGCGGTCACGTATGCGCCGTCCTACCCCACGCCCTCCCAGCTGTTGCCTTCTCCCAACCCGCCAGAACCTCCTAGTCTCCATCGTACGCCGACGGGAACAGCACCGGCTGAAGTTTTCAACCGCGTTTCCAACCCGTCCCGGGGACGTAGCTCAGCTGGAAGAGCACCGGCTTTGCAAGCCGGGGGTCGTGGGTTCGAGTCCCATCGTCTCCACAACTGGCGAGTGTGGCGCGCATGTGTGGGGCGAGTGTGGCGCGCAGGTTTAACAGGTGCGGAATCAGGGGCCCCTGGGTACCGTTCTCAATGGCAGAGCAAGGAGTCACATGAGAAACGCTGTCATCGTCGATGCCGTGCGCACCCCCGTCGGTCGTCGCAACGGCATGTTCAAGGACATCCATCCCGTGGATCTGGCCTCGATCCCCCTCCAGGCCCTGGTCAAGCGTAACGATCTCGACCCCGAGCTGATCGATGACGTCATCATGGGCAACGTCTCCCAGACCGGGGAGCAGGCCTACAACGTGGGACGCAACGCGGTGCTCGCCGCCGGGTTCCCCGAGTCCGTCCCCGGGGTCACCATCGATCGCCAGTGCGGATCGTCCCAGCAGTCGGCTCACTTCGCCGCCCAGGCGGTCATGGCCGGCGCCCAGGACATCGTGGTTGCCGCCGGAGTCGAGAACATGACCCGGGTTCCCATGGGCATAACCGCCCAGAACGGACCAGGCCTCCCCTTCGGCGCCCGCATGTTGGAGCGCTATGCCAACGGGCTCGTCCCCCAGGGCATCTCAGCCGAGATGATCGCCGAGAAGTGGTCCATCTCCCGTGAGGAACTCGACGAGCTGGCCCTGGAGTCACATCACCGCGCCGCTCGGGCCACCGAGGAGGGGCGTTTCGAGGGCCAGATCGTGCCCGTCGAGATCGTGCGGGACGACGGCTCCAAGGAAGTGGTCAACCGCGACGAGGGCATTCGTTGGGACACCTCCCTCGAGAAGCTGGCCTCCCTCCAGCCCGCCTTCCAGGCCGACGGTAAGGTCACAGCGGGCAACTCGTCGCAGATCTCCGACGGGGCGGCAGCGATCCTGATCATGGGCGAGGACAAGGCCGAGGAGCTGGGTCTCACCCCCAAGGCCAGGTTCCATACCTTCTCGATGGCGGGCGTCGACCCGGTGATGATGCTCACCGGGCCCATACCGGCCACGAGCAAGGCGCTCGACCGGGCCGGGCTCTCGATCGACGACATCGACCTGTTCGAAGTCAACGAGGCGTTTGCCTCGGTGACCGTGGCCTGGCGGATGGAGCACGGCGGCAGCGATCCGATGGCCCTCTGGGAGCGAACCAACGTCAACGGAGGCGCCATCGCCCTGGGTCACCCCCTCGGAGCGTCGGGTGCCCGTCTCCTCACCACGCTGGTGTGGGAGCTGGAGCGCATCGGTGGCCGCTACGGCCTGCAGACCATGTGCGAGGGCGGGGGCATGGCCAACGGCACGATCATCGAGCGGCTCTGACTGGCACTCTCTGGCTCGACCTCATCCTGGCGCTGATCGTCGGGGTCGTCATCTGGCGTGTCTCGACGGCGATCATCCGCATCCTCTCGACACCACCACCCGAGGTCGACCCCGAGGACATCGTGGTCGTCGACCAGGACTACAAATGCACCGTGTGCGGGGCCGAGCTCACCATGAGGGCGATCAACCCGGCCGAGGACAAGCCCCCGAAACACTGTCGGGAGGAGATGGTCGCGGTCTGGCGGCCCTGATTCTCTGTCCCCAGGGGCCGGATATCCGGCCCCTGTGCATTAGGAAGCGCCCTAATCACATGGGTGTAGTTATCCGCAGGGTTATCCACACCCTGTGGGGAATTACACCCGTGTAACCCGTTTTCCCCTTGACGCACCACGATTTCGGAGCGACTACCCTCGCCGAACCGAATGCCCGAATCGAAACGACGCAAGCCGAAGAACAAGCCTCAGTCGCCCAAGGCTATCGAGGCGGCGGCGAAGGCCAAAGAGCCCAGCCCCACCTGGTATGTGGCCCTCATGGCCGGCCTCATGGTCGTGGGTGTTCTCCTCGTCCTGGCCCGTTTCATCTTCCAATGGCCCCAGTTGATGCTCCTGGTGGGTCTGGGTGCGATCGCCGCCGGGTTCCTGATGACCACCAACTACCGCTGACATAATTGCCGGCCGACTTCGGCCGTGTGGCCCCTGGACGGCCCAGTCGGCCGATCGCCTGGGACCCACTTCGAGGTCCCCTTGCTGCATGAGTGGCTCTCCGGCCAAACAGACGCCGGTCGGCCGGTGTTGCCGCCCCCGAACCAGGCGTCCAACTCAACGATCTCGGGGCGCTGGACTTCGCTGAGCGGGGCCTGGAACCCTGGGTTCGCGTGTGGTCCTAGCCCTACGGCTCGTCCGGAATCGTCGTGGGCGTCGTGGTGGTGGTCGTGGTCGTGGTCGTGGTCGTGGTCGGGGGTGGGGTGTACTCGCCCAGGGTGACGGTCACGGTGTCACCCTGATTGACCGTGGTCCCCGCCGAGGGCACCTGGCTCACCACCCGGCCGTCCTGAGCCTCGTCGGCCACCGGCTGGGTGCTGTTGGACACGTTGAACACCAGGTTCCTCCCCTCAACCGCCTGACGGGCCTCGGCCTCGGTCATGTTGGAGAGGTCGGGGACCTGCACCGGCTCGGGCCCCAGTGAGACCACCAACAAGACGATGTCCCCGGCGAAGGCCTCGGTGCCCGCTACCGGGTCCTGACGGATCACCACGCCCTCGGGCACCTCTTGGTTGTACTCCTCGTTGACCGTGAACCGCAGGCCGAGAGCGGTCAGCTCGGTGATGGCCTGACGCTCGGTCATGTCGGTGAGGTCGGGGACTTCGACCACCTCGGGGCCGCTCGAGACCACCAGGTTCACCGGAATCGCGGCGCTGATCTCGACACCTGCCGCGGGGTTGGTGGCGACTACGACGCCTTCGGCGAAGTCGGGGTCGGGCCGCTCCTCGATGTCACCAACGGAGAGACCGACGTCCATGATCGCCTGACGCGCCTGCTCCAACGGCATGCCGACCACGGCCGGCACCGGGATCCGCTCCGATCCGATCGAGACGAAGAGATCGATCTCCGACCCTCTCTCCACCATCTCGCCGGCGGGCGGCTCGGTGCGGATCGCCTCCCCCTGTTCGGCCTCGTCACTGTTCTCGAACTCGATGTTGACCACGAACTCGTCCGCCTCCAGCCGTTCCCTGGCCTCGTCCATCTGCATACCCACCACGTTGGGGACCTCGACCATCTCGGCCTCGGCCTCCCGATTGCCCAGGCTGAACATGACGAAGAACAGGATCCCCAACGTCACCAACAGAGCGAAGGCGGTGAGGATGAAGGGGAGTTGCGAGCGGGGCTCCTCCTCGAGCTCGCGATAGATCTCGTCCGGCGGCACCGTCGCCGGCGGAACCGTCCCGGTCAACACTCGGGTGGCCGAATCGTCGCCGTTCCCGTTGGGCACCGCGGCCAGAGGAGGGATCATGACGCTCTCCCCCTGGAGCACCGAGAGCAGGTCCTGGCGGATCTCCTCCGCCGACTGGTGTCGGGCGTTGGGATCCTTGCGCAGCGCCCTCATCACCACCGAGTTGAGGGAGTCGGGCACGTCGGGATTGAGCGAGTTGGGAGGAGGCGCCTCGGTGGAGACGTGCTGGAACGCCACCGACATCGGCGAATCGCCAGTGAACGGGGGCCGTCCGGTGAGCATCTCGTAGAGGACCACACCCAGCGAGTAGATGTCGCTGCGGGCGTCGGCCGACGCTCCCTGGGCCTGCTCGGGGCTGAAGTAGGTGGCGGTGCCGATCACCGCTCCGGTCCGGGTCAGCTCCTGGCTGTCGTCCCAGGCCCGGGCGATGCCGAAGTCGGTGACTTTGACGGTCCCGTCCTTGGCCAGCAACACGTTGCCCGGCTTCACATCGCGATGGACCAGACCGGCCTGATGGGCCACCGACAGGGCGGCGGCGGTCTCGGCGGCGATCTCGGTGGCCCGCCGGGGGAGGAGGGCGCCTTCGGTCTTGAGGATGTCGCGCAGCGACCTCCCGTGGACGATCTCCATGACGATGAAGTAGGTGCCTTCCGACTGCCCCCAGTCGTATATGCCGACGATGTTGGGATGGCTGAGGTTGGCTGCCGCCTGGGCTTCCCGGCGGAAACGCTTGACGAAAGCCTCGTCCGCCGAGAACTGGGAGTGGAGCACCTTGATGGCCACCGGTCGGTTCAGTTCGGTGTCACGTCCCTCATAGACGTCGGCCATTCCGCCCCGGGCGATATGGGACGCAATCTCATAGCGTTCGTTGAGGACAGAGGGGGTATCCATGGGGTCAGCGGATTGTAGGGAGGGAACGTCTCCAACTAGAGGTCACGAAGACAGCCACACTTCGATGAGCTGTGATGCCATCGGAGCGGCCAGGGAGCCACCTGAAGCCGATTCGCCGGACACAACGCTGCCTTCGATGAACACGGCGAGCGCGATGGTGGGGTTGTCGACGGGGGCGAATCCGATGAACCAAGGGTGGGAGAAGCCCCCACTCCCGGTGGCGGTCCCGGTCTTGCCCGCCACCCGAACCCCGGGAACGGCCGCCGCCCGCCCGGTGCCTTCGGTGACCACCCGCTCCATCATCTGGGTGAGTGTCGCCGCGGTCTCCGAGGTCATCGCCCGGCCCAGTTCGTCGATCTCCGTTGCCCGAACCGTCTCTCCGTCGGCGTCGAAGACCCTTCTCACTGCGAACGGGCTCACTGCGATCCCGTCGTTCGCCACTGCCGCTGCAACCATCGCCATGTGCAACGGTGTCGCCCGGACATCTCGTTCCCCGATCCCGCTCTGACCGAGGGCGGCGGCATCGTTCGCCAGCTCCGGGGTGTCCCAGAAGGCCTCGGGGGTGGGCCACTCGTAATCGATGTCCTGGTTGAATCCGAGCGCCTGGGCTGTGATCCCGATGTCGGCAGCGCCCAGTTGGATGGCGAGGTCGGCGAAGATGGTGTTACAGCTCCGAACGTATGCCTGGAGCAAGGTGGTGGTGTTCCCGTCGTTGCAGGGTCTCCGGTTGGCATTGGAGATGGTCGCATCCGAGCCGGGGAGCTGGAACTCCACCGGATCGGCGAAGGTGGTTCCCGGACCGGCGACGCCGGTGTCGAGGGCGGCCGCGGCGACCACGGTCTTGAACGTGGAGCCCGGTGCGTACAGCTCCCGGGTGGCTCGGTCGCGAATGGGCTCTCCCTCCGCGGTGAGCAGGACCTCCCACTGGTTGGCCGCGTCGTTGCCCAGCAGTAGATGCGGGTCGAACGTCGGGTTGGACACCGAGGCGAGAACGGCCCCGGTCCTCGGGTCGAGGGCCACGATGGCGCCGCGGTTCTCCCCGAGGAGGGCCCGGGCGGTCCGCTGCAGATCCGCATCGGTGGTCACCTCGATGCCGCGGGGTCTGAGGTCCTGACCGAGGATGGCGGAGACGAGGTCGGAGATGGTGAGATCCCGCCTCGACCTGAGCTCTGCCGAATACACCTCCTCCAGCCCGGTGTTCCCGATCAGGAACGACGAGTAGCCGACCAGATGGGCGAATGTGCTCTCTTCCGGGTACTCGCGCACGAACGACCTGGGGTCGTCCGGATCCTCGACGGAGCGGGCGAGCACGGTTCCGTCTCCGGTGACGATGAGCCCGCGCTCTTTGCCCCGTTCCGCCAGCGCCGGCCGGGGGTTGCGCGGGTCCGCTCGCAACTCGTCGGCGCGGACCACCTGGTACCAGGTGACGGCCGCCAGCAACACGGCCATGCCGGTGAAGACGCCGATGGCGACCCGACGGATCGGGCCGTTCACCCTGACTCCTCGTGGCTGATGCGGAGCAGGAGAGCAACCAGCATCAGATTGCCCACCAGTGCCGACCCGCCATATGACATGAAGGGCAGCGTGATCCCGGTGAGCGGGACCACCCGGAGCACGCCGCCGATGATGAGGAAGGTCTGGACCGCGAGGACGAAGGTGAGCCCTGCCGCCAGGAGCTTCCGGAAGGTATCCCGGCTGCGGAAAGAGATCCCGAAGCCAACGCTGATAACTAGGGCGTAGATGGCGAGCACCGCCACCGTGCCGGCGAACCCCAGTTCCTCGCCGACCGCGGCGAAGATGAAGTCGGTGGAGGCGTTCGGTATCAGGTCGGGGCGTCCCAGGCCGGGGCCCGACCCCGAGAGGCTCCCGGTGCCGAGGGCGAATATGCCCTGCGCGATCTGGTACCCCTCATCCTGGTAGTGCTCGAACGGGGCGACCCAGGCGGTGATGCGACGCTGCACATGGGGGAAGACCGAAGCCGCCGCAGCCGCTCCCGTGAGGGTCATCAACCCACCCGCCACCAGGTAGCCGGTGGCACCGGTGGCGGCGTAGAGCAGGAGGACGAACCCGGCGAACACGAGGAGCGAGGCGCCCAGGTCGCGCTGCCAGACGAGGATGAGGATGCTGCCACCCCAGGCGAGCAGGAGCGGGATCAACTGGCGGGGTTCGGGGACGCGGATGGGGCCGAGACTGCGATGCGCCTCCCGCAGCGCCTTCTGATGGTCGGCCAGATAGGCGGCGAAGAAGATGACCAGCCCCAGCTTCGCCAATTCGGCAGGCTGGAACTGCATGCCGGTTATGCCGATGTCGA